>CAYVUJ010000023.1:0-10788 GCA_964454825.1 uncultured Lachnospiraceae bacterium
CCGTGTCGGACGCCGCGTCCTTAAGTGCGCCGTCGATCTGCGACTGCGCATCCTCAGCGGATATCTCGCCGTGCCTCATCCTGGTGTGGGCATCATCGATCCTGGCTTTCACCGTATCGCTTGCGAAATACGTCCGCAGATACTCTGAAAAGCGTCGGAGCTTCTGTATGTCATCAGTATGGTAGAGTATCTCCGACATGTACGAGATATACCTCTCATATCCCATTACCGCATCCATATATGTCGCCTTGCCGACACGAGATTGGTAGTGAGGGTTCCATTTCTTGCCCGGCTTAAAGGTGTCGGTCCGTCCCGCAATCGAGGTCGGCAGCTCAAAAACATTCTCCCCGAAGCCCAACCGTTCGGCAAGCTTGCCAAATTGCTTTTTGACCTGCTCGCTCTGCATGTGGGGCGCATAGCCCGTACGGAACGGGATCGGCTCGTAACCGTGCATCACGAGAAATTCATTGGTTGCCTCGTAGTATCTCGCATATTTCCCGCGCAGGAAGTCGGATGCGCGTGCAAGCTTGCCCAGCGACTCGTCCGAAATCTTTGAGAGAGCATCCCTAAGGCGCTTCTGATCAGCCTCCCACGTTTTTTCGGCGTACTCGGCATATTTTCTTGCCCTTTTCTCGTTGCGTGACCGTCTTTTCAAATCCGCCTTACGCTCAATGCCCTCAGTCGGGGCTATCCCTGCGAGATATGCCTCGAGCTGATAGCGCATATCCGTATGCTTTATGTTTTCAGAGCCGATCGCCCTTTCAACCATGAACTGAAGCAGAGCACGCTCATCCTCGCTTAACTCGCCGAACAAAGACTTGAACTCCTGCTTCTCACGGTTTACGAAATTTATCCGCTCACCCTCGTTTCGCACGATCGGTCTGAAAAGCGCGTCATTGATCTTAGTCCCGGTCTCCTCGCCGAAAACAGAAAGATTATTACGAACAAAGGTCGTCGAATTGAGAACGATCGACGACCGACGTTTGGCTATCGTCGGATCAGGAAGAAGCTTCGAAAGCACACGGTCAAAACGCTCATTGGTCTTTGCCTTTACCTCCGCGACGCCTCGCCCCGTGAGATACGACTTCATCTGAAGCATACGGGCAAGGTGCCATACCTTGTTTTTCTCACTCCCCGACAGATCCGAGAAGGACTGGGGCGTATTGATCCCGGACGCAACCGTGTCGGCGGCGGAAAGTATCTTTTCCGCACGTACCGTATCCTTTACTGAATGACGAATGCCCTTCTTGAAATTTGATATCTCCTGCTCGAGATTTTTCCTCGCCTTTTCGAGTCCGATAACCGCACGCGCGTCGAGATAATTTGATACGATAGGACTGTCGATAAATACGTCGAGCTTTCGGAGCGCGGACACCCTCGGCGCGCTGTTGTCAAGAGCACGCCGGGCGGCATACATGTCGGAAAGAGATAGGAGCATTTGCTTGCGCTTCTCGTTCGGGATATGCGACGCATCACGCTCTCCGGAGGCGATCTGTTCAGCGAGTACCGTATCCTCCTTCGAGAGCTTGTTTCCCTCGATCAGATTTGTGATCATGGAGTCAATATGACGCTTGTTCCACTCGATAACCTTGGGATCGCCCTCGAAGGTCACCTCGCTTTCGCCCTCTCCGACCGTCTGTGCCCACCGTGCGGTTTTCATATCGCGGCTTTCCTTTATGGCTTTTGCTTCACCGGTAAGCCGTTTCACCGTCGCCGCATCCGCGTGCTCGGTGCCGTCGTACATCTCCTGCGTGGCGAGTGTGCCGATAAGCGCGGCGTCGGTACCGTACAGTTTTTTTATTTCGGCCATCGCCTCGGAACCGATCCCGTTATCCTGGACAAAGAACTTTGCTCTCTGCTGTGCCATCAGGTTGTCGAGACGTTCCTCTGACTTTTTGCGTTCCTCTTCGGAACGCTGCTCCTTGCTTTTCTTGTACTCCTCGTATTTCTCCTGCTCTTTGGCAAATCCCTGCGAGGTCCTCAGTTCGACGCTGTCAGCGAATGGTTTGCCCGACTCATCTACAGCATTCTGTGTTTTCTGCTCACTCATGCCTCTGTAGCCGACGGGCGGCTCGTGGGAGTGTCGTCGGTCGCGGGCTTCAAGTCTCGCCCGCACGACGCGTTGTTCCTTTGATCCCTCATCAAGCTCGCGCAAGACATCTTCCTTATGCTCTGTGATCGCCGCATTCATGCGCTCATCGTATTTATAATCCTCCGGATCAGATGGTGTGACGTCATCTATCGAGTAGCGGATATTGTCCACTCCGCCATGTCCGGATTTTGAAGCAAGTCCCACCTCGGGGCGCGCTTCACGTCCGAAATGCCGCTGAACATCCATAGAAAGAATTTCCGGAAATTGACTATTGACTTTTTCAAGAAGTTGTGCTACACTGACAGCGGCGGGCAGCGAACGTGTATCGTTGGCTGCCACCGGAGAGTCGGTAACGGGCATCGGGAGATCCGTAAGCCTGGGTGCTTCGCGCACAGTCGGCTCTTTTTTTGATGCATTCATAGAATATAGAACATTCATGCTCTCAAGTTCCATGGAATAACGGTTTATCACAGAACGAACGACTCCCAGCTCCGGACCCATTCCCACAGCGCCGATAAGTATATAGCTTCTGTCAATGTTCGCCTCTCTCGGATTAAGCTCATTTACCGCAATAGAACTTTGAAGTATTTCACCGGCACGAAGTGCTGCGGCGGCATTGCCCGACACGTTTCTTCTCAGTCCGTGTGCAAGCCCCTTTTTCGATATCACAATATCAGAGCCAAGATCGCCATTATAAACTCTGACACTTCCGTCACTGCGGCGAGTTCCTACTCTCGCCGCGTTTTCTCTTCCGCGATCGACTATAACGGAGCGCTCCTTCGGAATAAGCTCGGACAACTCAACAACTTCCATGTCCGGCTTTGAAACCAGCTCATCATATGAATATGCCGCTTCGTTCACACGGTCATCAAACGCACGGTCGGTAGGGTCGGTCGGTGTGACGTCATCTATCGAGTAGCGTTGTGAACTGTCCTTCTCGGACAAGCCGCGCGTTTCGGGTGACGGCTGCGCCTCATCGGTAAAATTATCACTTGACAACGTCGCCCCGCCCGTGTTATAATCATTTTGGAAGTTTGACCGACCCACCGTTTCGGACGTATAGCCTCGGGCATTTTGTACAGGCAGGGTCGCGACGGACTTCCTTTTTTTGTAGTCGCCCTTTTCCATGTACATTGTCTGCATCACGAGGCTTCGTTTGTTGTGAGAAACAAACTCGTAGCTTATGTACGTAGCGTCCGGGAATTTTTTCGTAAAGCGCATGGCGTTTGTTACATTGCCATGATGATTATACGGGCTGTACGTGACGCTGTCGAAATCCACTATCGTATCCGCCAGGCGGTTCAGGTAGTCGAGCACATCCTCGCGCGTCAGATTCTTCTCATCCGTCATATGGCGGATGCTGTCAAGCGTCGCGGCCACAGAATAATCACGTCCTTTTTTGAACAGCCCAGCCCTGTTCTGATCGGAGATGTTTTGGACAGAGAGCGCTATTTTCTGAAGCGCGTCCTCGCCTACAACGCCGAAGTACACCGTGGACTTTGCGCTCGGCTCGTCAAAGGCAAGATCGACGACGCGCCGGAGCGTATCATAATCATCTACGATGATCCCTCCGTTTGACTCTATGAGTTGACGCAGCTCACCGTCATACGGCATGAGCGCATCGTTTGCCCTTCCGCTTACACTGTCGGTAAAGCTGTACCTCACACCCTCTGCCGAACGTCCGGACGTTCCGTTTTTCACCTCCCGGATCGCCGCAGCGTAGTTCTCCCGCGCCTGACGCAGATCCGAGCCGATGAGCCGCCCGAGCGGCGAGGTTGCCTTGTGCTTCATGAGCAGCCGGTCGAGCCACGCCATCACCCGGCGCGCGCCCTTCGGCGCTTTGGATACAAATTTCTTTATCATATCGACATCGTCGAAAAGATACTTCCCGACGAATTCCTCGACGATCTCTCGGCGAATATATTCGTCGTCGAGCACACGCCCCTCGTGCGCCTCATAGGTGCGCTTTTTGTCGGCGAATATCTGCTCGTAACTCCTCCCCGCGCTGTCATAGTCCGCAATATGGGACAGCGCAAAGTCCCGCACGCTGGCATATCCGGGGCTCTCCTCGAGCGCGTGCGTCATCTCAGAGGCGCTGAGCCTCCATATGATGCGGTCGCTCTGCGGGTTGAGCGTGATCATACCGTTCTCGCGGTCATACTTCGCGTTGATCCCCGCGACAGACCTCACGTCCGAAGGATCGCCGAATATAACCGGAGTTCCGAAGAGCTCACTCATCGCCTGTGCTTCGGCGATCTGTGTCGGCGATGCGCCGTACGCCTGTCCCGTCCTTTTCGTAGCGGCGGCGTCCAGCGTGTCCGGGGCGGTATAGCTCTGCGCCGCGCGCTGATAGGACGCCTCGGTCGCCATCGCACCTTCTGCATTTTGGGTATCGACAGACTCGCCGTTTTCTGATATACTGTCGTTGTCGGTATAAGGAGAAGTAATGTCGGTTTCGGTAGTGGTGTTCGGGGTACTTTGTGCATCGGACTCTTGCGTAACTTGACCGCCGTTTTTGCTTGTATCGCCCTCAGTATAATACTCCGCCGTCCCCTCTCCGGGGGCGGTTTTATTTTCGCCGTTTTCTGTGAACGTACTTTCCTCGGAGGACACATGCGCCCCGGCAACCTCGGTGTCGTATGCATCGAGATTATATTTCTCCCGCACACGCGCTGCCGCTTGGTCGAGCATCACGTCCGTCTCCTCGTCGATTCCCTTCCACATCGGAAGTGTATTCACAAAGTCGAGCGCGTCGCCTGTAGTTTTTATACTGTTCTCCGCACGTGCAATCGTCGAATTGTGATAGTTCACCGTGTCGAACACGCTGCCCATCCCCGCGCCTGAGAGAAATCCCCCGGCGGCGGCAAGTCCGACCTCCTCGGCTTTCGTCTCAAGGGTATGTAAAAGCGCCTGCTTTTCGTCGCCGTCGTACTTCTCAAGATACGAGTCATACAGCCTTACAAGATCGCTCGTATTCCCGCGTACAAGCGTGTCAGAGGCAATGTTCGCAAGCTCCGTGAACGCCTCCTCGGATGCCTCCACACCTCCCTGCTTGACAACAGAAACGACAAGCTCCTTGAAGCTCCCGAGAGACTTTTTGGAGAGAAGCCGGTCAAGCGACACCTTCTCAAAGAGTGCCTCCGCAACGCCTGCAAGCCCCGCTCCCGCGAGGATCTGACCTTCGCTTGCCCCCTGCTCCCAGAGTTCCTGCGCTGTAGAGGATGCCGCGCCCGTAGCCATGACGGCAGTGTACGGCGCGCCGAGGGTGCTCGCGCCGAGAAGGGTGTCAAGTATACTTGTGCCCGTGCTGTAGAAAAACTTTCCGCCGTCCGACATATCCCGGCTCACGCCCTCGCGCATTGCCTGCGCCTGCTTGAACGCCCCCGGATCGTACGGATTGTAGCTGTCAGTCGCCATGCCTGCAAGATCCTTTGCAAACGCAAACGGCGCACCAAATACCGAAAGCGGCGTGCTCAGCAACGAATATCCGATCTTTCCACCAAAACCGGAGTTGGCCGCCATATCCGCAGTCTCGTCGAGAGTACGCTTGCCCACGACTATGTCCATCGCCTTCAGATAATCATCCGCGGACTTCTCGCCCTCCGTGCGGGACTTATAATACCAGACCGCCCTCTCCTCGTCGGTCATTCCCCGCCACGTCTGCAAATGGTAGCCATCTTCGATAGAGGACGACGTCACGAGCGCATCAAACGGACTGACTGAGGAATTGATCGCCTGTCCCATTTTGTAGTCGGGATCGTTCACGTACTCATTGTATTTCTCCTCCGGATTTTTGATCCCGTCTGAAACAGACTTCTCAGCAAAGTCCGCTCTCTGACGGTACGTCTGTATCTCATCCTCCGTCCTTGTGAGCCTGTCGTACATCAGATTGTCCGCACGGCGGTTGTCAAGCTCCTTTTGAAGCCTGGACACGTCTTCCAATATGGCCTCCTCCGGTCTTGTGTCTCCGGAAGTATCGCGAAGCGCCGCTTCATTTGCCAGGCGGCGTTTCTCTCCGATTTCCTGTTCAAGCTCGGCAATGCGCCGCGCGTTCTTTCGGTACTCGTTCTTATGAGTCTCCGGCCATGAGGCGACCTCTTCGGCGGCACCGCTCAGCCTTGAAAGCATATACGAGCGTGTGCCCTCGTCGACCTTTTTAGTCTCCGTCATATCAGGAGCATATCTCGTCTCCGTCCCGAGCTTTTCGCCGAGCGCCTTCTCCGAGCGTCCGAGAAGCTCGCGCGCCGTCGCTTCGCTTATGTCCGCACGGTGTGCATTCTTCCAGTCACTGACAGCACTATCCACGGCGAGCTTATCCAGTGGGTTCTCCGGCAGACCGAGAATCTGTCTCTGAGTCGGCACAAGATTCGGCCTTGCAGTCTCTGATATCTGCCCCTCCTGCGCCGTGTCGGAGCGCGTAGGCAAAGAGGGCGACGGGGCGGACGAATGCGTCCCGATCTCCTGCTGTGCGGCGTTCAGTGTACTCTGTACCTTCTGGCGCTCAGCAATCTGCATGAGCCTCCCATGTGTGCCGAGCGGCGCAGGGCTGTCAGCCTGTACCGCGGAGTGCATGTATGCACCATCCGAGGATGCAAAAGAAGAGGTAGGACGCTCAAAAACGTCCTCCTCTTTTTTACTCTGTGCTATTCTCATTAAATTCGCATGTTGTGTCATAATATCCCCCTAAGCTTCGGTCAACCGTCGGCGATCAATTGTACGCCTCCGGGGACCACATCCACTTGTCCTTCGGCGCCGGAGCGTTCGGAAAGCTGTCGATTCCGTACAGCTGAGATGAAAGCGCCGGAGCGTTCGGAAAGCTGTCGATTCCGTACAGTTGAGATGAAAGCCCCAGACCGTTGACCACCATCGCATACAGATAGCTTGCGTAGCTGTCGTACTGTGATGCCCAGCTCTCGCCGGATGCCTTCGCCCTGTTGAACTGTGCCTCAGTGACCGTAGTCGCCTCGGGAGCACCGTCGTCGACAGCATCCTCGCGTGCGCCGTCGTAGTCGTAGTTGTCGCCGTAAAAATCAATATAATAGCTCGCCTCGTCGCTGTCAATATATCCGTATCCCAGCGCCGCGCCAACCCTTTTCAGCATGTCACGGTTATTTTTTGACTTTGCAATGCCGTCGATTGCCGCCGTACGGGCCTTAGTGTTGACAGCGGTACCATTCACAGACGTTGTGCCTGTTGAGGAGGACGAAGCGGACGCCTTCGCCGCGCTCAGTGCCGCCTGCTGTTCCGAAAACGCAAGTTGCCTGTCGGTAATACCTCGCTCATAATCGCGCTGCTCCTTCTGAATAGCCGTAATATTGGAGCCGAGCAGCGTATCAAGCGCCGTATAGTCTCCATACTGTGCGGCATACAAGGCGTTGTTAAGATTACGGTCGAAGTCCTTGTCAAGCTTCGACGTCACTGCAATGTTCGAGCCGAGCATGCGGTCGAGAGCTGTGTAATCTCCGTATTGCGCCGCATACAGAGCCTCCTGAAGCTTCTTCTGATACTGCTCGTTTTCAAGATAGCGCGAGGTGTCGATCCCCATTGCCCCGAGCCCCGAGTAGTCCCCGTACTGCGCACCGAGTGTCGCCTCGGAAAGACGGCGGTTGTAATCACGTGCCTCCTCGTTGTATGTCCTGTTGTAATCACGCTCCTCCTCGTTGTACGCCCTGTCGTATGCCGTCTGCTCCGCATCCCGGAGAAGTCCGAGTTTCTGCAGTTGCTCGCCGCGCAGCGTGTTGTATATATCCGACCATCGGTCATTCAGCTGTGCCATGTAATAATTCTGCTGCTGAGCCGCTGCGCTTGCCGCCGCCGATGAGACACGTCCGCCCGCCGCGGCGGCGAGCCGCCCGAGAATGTCGTCCGCCGCACGCTGTGCCTCGCGGTTGTACTGACGCTCATATTCCCGGTACAGATCGGATGAGCCCACATCCACTCCGCCGTCTACATACTCGCCGAGAAGCTTCGCATAGACATCGGCATACCGGTCGGGCGTGATCGATACCGGGTGGGATGTCTGCCCCGGCGATGAGACCGAAGAGCCCGGCACAGCCGTCCCATTTCTCGCCATCGAAATAATATCGCGCGCATTGATTTTCCCGTCACCGTTTGCGTCCGTGCCCGATGTGTTCTGTCCGAGCATATATTTCATCGTATTTACAATATCGCCGGAGCTGTATGAAGGCTTCGTTTGTGGCTGGGCAGGGGAAAACGATGACGCTGCTTTCGACGTCGGGGACGAATATCCCGAACGTATACGGTCTATTCCGTCCCGCGCGAGATATGCGCCGGCATCGTTCCCCGCCTGCGAAGCCTTTTTATAGTCCGAAAGATATCCAAGCAGTGCCATCCCCGCATCCGGATTCGACGAGGCGTACGTCAGATCATCCTGCGTCAGATCGTTCTGTGCGCCCTGCGCCCTCGCCTGCTTTGCGAAATCTTCTGTTGTATATTTGCTGTTTGCCATGAGCATTTCACCTCCGTATGTGCATGTGTGCCAAGCTGTGTACTAATGCAAATCTGTTCCTTGATGCTTCATAACCGTCATGGAATGAAGCATCCATTGTCCGTCTGTTGTGATCCTGAGCGCAAAATGGTCACACCGCCTGGGGATCACCGGCACGCGTACCGTGCGGCACTGTGCGCTTTGAGCACGCACCGTTGACAGAAGCGTCCAGTCCTTGTCGACGTCGCGGACGTCGTTCTGTGCCGCATCATACAGAATCCACACCTTCGCCGTCACCCCCGCCTCAAGAGTCATGCGCAGATCAATGCGGCTCAGAGCCTTGCGCCCGTAATACTGACGTGAGGCGGAGGTATACGTCCCCTCAATGTTTGCAAAGATCACAGACGATGTAAAGCCCGCCTCGTCCGTGAGCCGCCATGAGGCGATATCGGCACTACTCGCCCCAAGCACGCTCAGCACACCGTAGGTGTCGAGCGCCCAGAGCGTACCATTGTACGTCATCGATTTATATGACGCCGTGTCGAATCGGAACCACTCGCCAAGGGATGGATCGTACTGCCATACGTTCCCCGTGCCCCCGTCCTGCTCGTCCATCAGCCTCACATAATATCTAAGGCCATCCGAGCCCGCGACCGCGTAACGGTAAGCCTTGCCGCCGAAGGCGTGGGACACAAGCGCAGGTGTCGAGCCCGTGTATCTCATGATCCCCGCTTTTGAGTTGTAGTAGAGAGCACCGCCCACGAGGGCGAGCGATCGGGCATTTCCCGCGCGTACTCCTACACATTCCGTCATTGAAGCAACATACTCGCTCGGTTCGGAGCCGTAAATCCTTATGATCCCCGTCTCCTTGAAGAAATACGGCGCTCCGAGATATGAGATCACCCCCGTGATCTCGCCCCCGCCCGGGGCCTCCACCACGAACGAGTCTGTCGACAGACCGTCGAAGCGGTACCAGTTGAAGGGATCGTTCAGCGCCGAGGCATAGATATAATTGCCGGAGTACCCCCAGAGCCGCCCGTCACATTCGACCGCGTTGTCAATATGTGCCGTGCGTTCGACTGTCACCGTTCCGGCGGGCTCTCCGGTCACGCTGAACGTGTTTTCATAGAAAACCAGGTACGAAAAGCCGGAGTTTCTCACCACCTCGCGCACAGTTGCCGTCACTTCGTTGGGCTTGAAGCTTTCATCTGTCACGCGGATTTTCACCGTGTCCCCGGCACGAAACGGGAAACGGTCTTTTTTTGATATTTTTATACGGAGCGTTGAGTTCACTTGTCCGGCATAGATGCTTTTTGTGGGCGTGAAGGTGGAAAACTCCACCTCGTCCGCCGGTACTGTAAGAACAGCATTCATCTCCTCGATCTGGCCTGTGTCCCGGTCATAGATCATTCCATCCGGAAAGATCGCCAGCCGTGGGCCGATGGACGCAAAATTCCGATCCGATATAAAATCGAGGGTCTGCCAAGTCCCCAGAGATACCGGATCACTGTCCGAAGCGGGATCGAAGCTGTACAGCGTCACGGTACAGGGATCCTGGCTGAGCGTAAACGCCAGCAGATACAATGTATCGTCCCACGCATATGCCTCGCTGATCTGCCGCAGACTATTTGCATTCCCCCACAGTTGAACCGACCTTCTCTCCGGACGGCTTCGGGCGGCAGGATACGCTTCGCCGCACATGTTCTTCTCATCCCATATCGCGCCATCCCTCGTCTGTACCCGGTGATTATACCCGCCGAAGGTGTCGACAGTCACCGTGCGAATTGCGTCCCCGGTGCGGGGCTGAAACATTCGTCCCATTGTTTGATCCTCCGAATTAAGATGCAAGCTCGAAGTCGTCCCCCTCGTAGATCGCGCCGGAAAACGCCTCTGTCTCGCGTTTGGCTTTCCAAATTCGTCCGCCGTATATTACGAGCGTACCCGGGGCGATGACCTCCCCGGGCTCGAATGAACTCCACAACCTCGGCACACCGAGTGCCGAAGCAAAGGACGCCATCCCCTGTGAGTTGAAATTCTCCGCGCCGAGTGACGAAAGCTGATAGCGAAGCTCGCTGTACACACGCCCGAGCGCATCGCAGAGAAGTTTTATCTTCTTCTCACTCGGAAGATCATCCGCTATCTCAGGATGAAACGCTGTACTGTCAAATTTCTTTGCCATCTCTCCTGTCCCTCACATCATCGCTTTCATCAGCGCGACGACATCCTTCGCGGTGACATACCCGTCGCG
>CAYVUJ010000024.1:0-10683 GCA_964454825.1 uncultured Lachnospiraceae bacterium
ATGTCATCCCGCATGACATCGTGAAATTCGGACTGATTCCGGAGCTTGTCGGCCGTCTTCCTGTCATTGTGGGGCTCGACAATCTCGACGAAACGGCGCTGATCGAGATACTCTCGCGCCCCAAGAACTCGCTTGTCAAGCAGTACACGAAGCTCTTCGACATGGACGGCGTTGAGCTCTCATTCACTGACGACACGCTCAAGGAAATCGCACGCAAGGCGATCGACCGAAACACCGGTGCGCGTGGCCTGCGCTCGATCCTTGAGGAGGCAATGACGCAGATCATGTTTGATGTGCCGTCGAACAAGGATATCGCCAAAGTCACCGTCACTCCCGACTGTATCAGTTCGGGTGCTCAGCCGTTGGTCGAGAAAAAAAGCGTCTGAGCGGCAACAGAATATCACAAAAGAGTCTGCCTTACGGCAGACTCTTTTGTGTCAAAGCTGTGATCTTTCGGCAAGCGCATTGTGGTACTTCTGATAGAAGCTCTCAAAATATCCACCGTCGAGCGCGTCGCGTATTTTCTGCATAAGCTCATTGTAGAAGAACAGGTTGTGCGTGACCGCGAGGCGCATACCAAGCGGCTCCTTTGCCTTGAGCAGATGACGGATATACGCCTTCGAATATCCGCGGCGGCACGCCGGGCAGGCGCAATTTTCGTCGATGGGGCGCGTATCGTCGATGTACTTCTCGTTCATAATATTGAGCTTTCCGTGCCATGTAAAGACATTGCCGTGGCGGGCATTTCTCGACGGCATAACGCAGTCGAAGAAATCAACACCAAGATGGACGGCCTCCAGGATGTTCTGCGGAGTGCCGACTCCCATGAGGTATCGCGGCTTATGGGATGGCATATGAGGCTCAACCGCGTCGATTATGCGGTACATCTCCTCCGCCTCCTCGCCGACGGCAAGTCCGCCGATAGCGTAGCCGTCGAGATCAAGCTCGGCGATCTGCTGCATATGTGCGATGCGAAGGTCCTCATAGGTGCTTCCCTGATTTATCCCGAACAGCATCTGCTGTTTGTTTATCGTCGAGTCGAGGCTGTTCAGGCGATCGAGCTCCGCCTTACATCTGACAAGCCATCTGACCGTGCGGTCACAGGAGTTTTTTGTGTAATTATATTCGGCGGGATTTTCGACACACTCGTCGAAAGCCATAGCGATAGTAGAGGCAAGGTGAGACTGAATCTGCATGCTCTCTTCCGGGCCCATGAAGATGTGTCTCCCGTCGACATGCGACGAGAAATAAACGCCCTCCTCCTTGATCCGACGCAGCTGGGACAGCGAAAAAACCTGAAATCCTCCGCTGTCGGTCAGAAGCGGGCCACTCCAGCCACTCATTTTGCGAAGTCCTCCGAGACGGTGGATCAGCTCATCGCCGGGACGCACATGTAGATGGTATGTGTTCGAGAGCATGACCTGACAGTTAATCTCACGCAGATCGTCGGCTCCGAGTCCACCCTTTATTGCCCCGCAGGTCGCGACATTCATGAACACAGGGGTCTGGATCGTGCCGTGAGGGGTTTCAAATGTTCCCCGTCGGGCTCTGCCTTCCTTTTTTAATAGTGTAAACATTATATAAGTCTCTGAAATTGCCTTTCTATCGAATTTCTCTTGATCTCAAACGCCACAGGGCGTCCGTGCGGACAGGTGCTGATCGCGCTTTCGCCGGGCTTCGGACGGCGAAGGAGCCGATCGCAGATATACCGCAGATTATCCCGCGCGTATACCCTGCCCCCCTTTATAGCCGCCTTACAGGATGCCTGATACAGCCGCGCCTCAAAATACTCATGTCCGACCGATTCGATCGTACCGAGGTTTTCGCTAAGTGCACCGGCCAGATCGATGATCATATCGGTCGCCGATTCTCTTGAAAGCTCCTCTGGGATGGCGCTCACTGCAAGGCCGTCTGGCGAGAAGGTGAAGTCAAAGCCGAGCGCGCGGATGCTGTCCTCATACTCGCGCACCGCATCGCGCTCAATATCCGTAAGCGTCACATCGATCGGAAACATCAGGACCTGTGCGTGCTTCTCACGACGTTTCATCTTCTCCACGAGGCTGTCAAATATGATACGCTCGTGGGCGGCATGCTTGTCAATAAGCACAAGTCTGTCTTCAAGCTGGGCGATTATGTAGCAATTGAACGCCTCACCGAGAATCGTATATTCGGGGATCTCCGGCGCTGTGTCTTCATTGGACGAGCTGTCGACCGCAAATTCCGGCGGCATAGGGCTGTCTGCACGATCAGCACTGTCGGTGCGATCGGCGCTGTCTGTGAGGGCGGCGTTGTCTGTGAAGCCGACACTGCATGTGAGGTCGGCGCTGTCCGCGAGGTTTACGTCGCCTGCCCTGTCCGCAACCTCTTCAGCCTTTGTCTGCGAGACCTCGGGAATATCCGGAAGCGGCTCGGCGCGAAGGGCGTCTGAGATGTGCTCCGGGTCATACTTCTTTGCGACCCATTCAAGCGAGTATTCGGCGCTCGCCGCATCGATCGGATACGGTGCGTTTGCCACGATGTTCAGATAGCGCTCGCACTCCTCGGGTGTGAGCTCCGGGAACACCTGTGCGCCGACAGATGCTTCGATGTCCGGTGGCTGTTCGACATGCGATATATCCCCGGGAGCATCGGTCGGCGGCGGGGCGATCTCCTGCGGAATGTCGTCCGCAGGCGCCAGCGGCGAGGTGCTGTCCGGCGCCGCCATATCCGCTCCGGCACTCTGATCGTCGAGGCGGAGCTGAGCATCGCGGGGAGCCGTCTCGTCCCCCCGGAATGAAGAAAACAGCTTCGCCGCCTGTTCTGAGCTGACCCAAAAGCTCTTCCCTGCCATGCCGAGCGGCCGCTCGCCGCGAGCGCCCTCGGCAGTCGTGGCGGGGCTTGTCCGCACGCCACCGCCCGAGGATGGTCCGGCGGGCATGACGGCGAGATCAGCGGCATCGCCCTGCGCGAGCCTGAGCTCAGGGCGGTCCGTCTCTCTCTCAAGCGCATTGAGCACGGCGTAGTACACAGCGTCAAACACCAGCCGCTCGTTTGTAAACTTGACCTCAAGCTTGGAGGGATGGACATTGACATCTACCGCCTGCGGATTCACCGTGAAATTGATGATACAGAACGGGAATTTATCCGACGGGATATGTGTCGCATACGCCTGCTCGACCGCCGCCCCCATCGTGCGGCTCTTCACATACCGGTGGTTGATGAAAAAGTTCATCATATTGCGGTTCGGGCGGAAGAAATCCGGCTCGGAGACAAAGCCCTCGACACAAAGTCCGCCCTCACTTCGGCCGATCGGCCGGAGCCGGGAGGCAACAGTGCGTCCGTAGATGACGTATATCACGCCGGTGAGATCGCTGTTTCCCGGAGTCTGGAATCTCGTCTCCCCGTCGGTGATGTAGCGGATCGAGATCTGCGGCGAGCTGAGCGCGATCTTTTCGACCACCGCAGTGACGGCCGCCGTCTCGGTCGAGTCCTTTTTGAGGAATTTCCGTCTGGCGGGCACATTTGCGAAAAGCGACTCACAGACGACTGTCGTTCCGTCGGGGCATCCTGCCTCGCTGAGGTCGATCACCTCGCCGTACTCCGCGATCATCGTCGCACCAAGCGGCGCGTCCGGAACCTTCGAGGTAATACGCATACGCGACACGGAGGAGATCGCCGCGAGCGCCTCGCCGCGAAAGCCGAGCGTCATGATCTGCGCAAGATCGGTGACATCGTGTATCTTGCTCGTCGCATGGCGCAGTATCGCGACCGGAAGCTCGTCCTTCTCGATTCCGCCGCCGTCATCCGTGACGCGGATGAGCGTCGTTCCACCGGCTCTGATCTCAACAGTCAGCGTCCGCGCGCCCGCATCGATGGCATTTTCCATGAGCTCCTTGACCACGGACGCCGGGCGGTCGACGACCTCCCCTGCCGCAATAAGATTGGCAATATCAAAGCCCAGAACATTTATTTTGCCCACGGATCCCCCTCCTTTCCCGGAATATCAGCCGTCAAGCAGCTTTTTCAGATCAAAAATCAAATTTATCGCCTCGATCGGCGTGAGTGTGTTTATATCGACAGCGGATATTTTCTCTGCCACCTGCGATCTGGCAAGATCGCCGAGCGAGATCATCTGTGCGCTGTCATCCTGTGCCGCCGGGTGTGGCATTGTGTGCGGCGTGGGCTCGACGCCCTCCCCGGATTCGAGCTTTTCAAGTATTTCCCGCGCTCTTTTTATGACCGCAGACGGGACCCCGGCAAGGCGCGCGACCTCAATGCCGTAGCTGTCATCAGTCGGTCCGCGTACGATCTTGCGAAGAAACGTGACGCTCTCTCCGCGTTTTTTTGCCGCAATGTTATAGTTGACCACGCCATCGAGCTCGTTCTCCATCGAGGTGAGCTCATGATAATGTGTCGCAAACAGCGTCTTTGCTCCGATCCTACGCGAGGCCGTATACTCTGCAACGGCGCGCGCAATCGACATGCCGTCATAGGTGCTCGTACCCCTGCCGATCTCATCGTACAGGATGAGGCTTTTCTTCGTCGCGTTGCGCAGGATATAAGAAACCTCCGACATTTCAAGCATGAAGGTCGACTGTCCGCGCGAAAGGTCATCCGACGCGCCGACACGGGTGAAGAGCTTATCGACGATCCCGAGCTTAGCGCCCTTTGCGGGGACAAAGGAGCCGAACTGCGCCATCAGCACGATCAGCGCGACCTGCCGCATGTATGTGCTCTTACCCGCCATATTCGGGCCGGTGATGAGCGCGAGCCTGTTATCGCGGCAATCGAGCAAGGTATCGTTCGGAACGAAATACGAATCGGAGACAAACTGCTCGACGACCGGGTGGCGGCCGTCCGTTATCTCGATCTCATCCGAGAGCACGATCTCAGGACACACGTATCCACCGGAATACGCCGCCTTGGCAAGCGCACAGAAGAAGTCCGCCTCCGCGAGCATGGCCGCCGCAGCGCGCAGACGGTCCGCGTTCTCCGCGATCTCATCACGAATCGCGGAGAAATACTCGTATTCCATTTTATTGATACGTTCGCCCGCGCCGAGGATCGTTGCCTCGAGCTCCTTTAGTTCGTCGGTTATGAAGCGCTCCGAATTCGAAAGCGTCTGCTTGCGAACATACCCCTCGGGCACATTCTCCGAGGATGAGCGCGGAATCTCGATGTAATATCCGAAAACGCGGTTATATCCGATCTTCAGCTTCGAAATTCCGGTCTTTTGACGCTCTGCCGTTTCGATATTGGCGAGATATGTATTGCTGTCTTTTACGATCGCGCGAAGCTCGTCGAGCTCCGGCGAGTATCCGGCGTTTATCATGCCGCCCTCCCTGACAGAGAACGGTGGATTTTCGACTATCGCGCGATCAATGAGCTCATAAATGTCCGTGAGCTCGTCAGTATTTGCGGCGAGGCTTATAAGTTCGTCGCATCCGGAGGAAAGAAGCATCGATTTGACGTCCGGGAGCACGCCGACCGTCTGGCAAATCGCCCTCAGCTCTCTCGCTCCCGCGGTCTTATAGAGCACACGCGTGATGAGGCGCTCGAGATCAAGGACCTTTGAAAGTCTGTCGGAAAGGTCCTCGCGCAGGATCAGGTTGTCAAAAAGAGCCTCGACACAACTCTGTCTGCGCAAAATCTCAGATGCGCTCGTGCTCGGATGCTCGATCCGCTCCCGCATAAGCCGTGCGCCCGCCGCGCTCGATGTGCGATCGAGCACCCACAGAAGCGTCCCGCGCTTTTCCTTGCCTACAATCGTCTCGCAAAGCTCGAGATTGCGCCGTGTAGCCGCGTCCATCTCGAGATACTGTGAGCGATTATAAACATTGATCTGCTTTATATACCGCGCGTCGGTCTTCTGTGTTTCGGCGATATACGCCGTCGCAGCCCCGACAGCGATCAGAATGCGCTCATCTCTCTCGCCGTAGTCTGCACGCGCGCGCTCGGTACTTTCGTCCGTAAAAAAGCGCGGCATGGTTCCGAAGAGCACATTCCGGCTCTTCGACTTGACCCATTCGGTGAGCTTTTCGCGCTCGGCATAATCGAAATTGGCGACGATCTCGCGAACATTATGCGCCGAGAGCTCGTTTATCAGCATACCCTCAGCGTCGTCCCCTGTCAGCACCGTGGCGCACAGGTATGCGGTCGACACATCGCAGAATGCCACGCCGAACGCGCCGTCCTCCTCGTAGAGGACGCAGAGATAGTTGTTCTTCGATTCATTAAGAAGCTCGGATTCGATAAGCGTGCCGGGGGTGATCTCGCGGATCACCTCGCGGCGCACAAGCCCCTTCGCTTCGGACGGGTCCTCGACCTGCTCGCATATCGCGACCTTATACCCTGCCGCGATAAGGCGGCCGATGGAGCCCTCAGACGAATGGTACGGCACTCCGCACATCGGCGCGCGCTGCTCCTCGCCGCAGTCACGTCCGGTCAGCGTAAGCTCCAGGACCTGAGAGGCGGTTTTGGCATCTTCAAAGAACATTTCATAGAAATCTCCGAGGCGGTAAAACAGGATATGATCCGGATATTTATCCTTGACCTCGAAGTATTGCTCCATCATAGGCGTCATAATATATGACTCCCTTCAGAAAGTATTTTTATGTCTTCAGTGACAGCCGCCGCAAGTCGAGCAGTCATGCGTGCAGGGGGAACGTCCGGTGATCGCAAACTCCAGCTTCGACTGGACCTCGTTATAGAGCTCATCATAGTCAGCCTTTGCGCGGATGTACGCCTCGTAAAGCTCGTTTTTGGTCACGGCATCGTAGATCTCGTTTATCCTGCCTTCAATGGAGCGTATGAGGTCCTCGTCGCGCTCCTCGGTCTGGTACTGAGCGGCAAGCGCGCTCTGCTGGACATTGTACTCCATGACGAGCCTTGTCATTTCGGGATCGTTATTATATTTCTCCTCCGCCTCATTCAATGCCGCCGTTCTCGGGTCCTTGCGAATGAGCGCACCAAGGTGCATTATTGTTTCTTCAACATCCTTATTTAGTATTTCTGTCATTTCAATATATCTCCTTGTTTGTTTACTTTATTTGTTCCCCGATCAAAGAGAAGGTATCCGCTCTTGTGATCTTTACATCGGCGAAACTGCCGATAAGCTCCTTTGCGCCGGCGAAGTGGATAGGCCGCACACTGTCCGCGCGCGCGGTAAGCATGGATTCGTCCGTGCGGCTCACGTCAGTGACAAGGCACCGAACCGTGCGTCCGACAAAACGCTCGTTTCTCTCGCGCGAGATGTCATTTTGGAGATTTACCATGCGCTCGAAGCGCTCTGTCGAAACCTCATGAGGTATCTGAGCCTCCATCGCCGCGGCCGGAGTGCCGATGCGCGGTGAAAAAATGAAAGAGAATATCATATCGTATCTCACCGCCCGAAGCACCTCGAGTGTCGCCTCGAAGTCTGCGTCCGTCTCCCCCGGAAATCCCACAATGATGTCGGATGTGAGGGAAATATCGGGAAATGCGCTCTTTAGCTTGTCAACGACGGTCATATAGTGCGCGAGATCATAATGGCGGTTCATTTTACGGAGTATATCGTCCGAGCCGGACTGAAGCGGGAGATGAAAATGCTTGATCATCTTCGGCTCGGAGGCGATCACGTCGATGAGCTCGTCGGTGACGTCCTTCGGATGGCTCGTCATAAAACGCACACGAAAATCTCCGTCGAGCGCACAGATGCTTTTTGCAAGCTTGGCGAACGAGCAGTCAAAGTCCGCGTCATTGCCGTAGGAGTTGACATTCTGTCCGAGAAGCGTGATCTCCTTTGCGCCCGCGGCGATCAGGCGACGCGCTTCGTCAAGCACCATCTCCGGAGAGCGGCTGCGCTCCCTTCCGCGCACATACGGAACGATGCAGTACGAGCAAAAGTTGTTGCATCCGTACATAACGGACAGCCACGCCGAATACGGCCTCTCCGGTGCTGAATCAATGCCCTCCGGAATCAGGAAGCCTTCGTTGCACGACTCGATCCTTCTGCCCTCTCCGGAAAGTGCGCCGTGCACAAGCTCCGGGAGCTTGTGCAGAGAGCCGGTATCGAAAACGAACGACACATACGGATAGCTGTTTTTGAGCTTGTCCGCCCGGTGCCCTTGTGTCACCATGCATCCGCCGACTCCGATCACAAGCGAGGGATCGGCATCCTTCAGATGCTTGTACTGTCCGATAATTGACAGCGCCTTTTTCTCTGCATGCTCTCTGATCGCGCAGGTATTGACGAGGATGAGCTTCGCCTGCTCCGGCTCGGTGCATTTTTCATAGCCCATGCGCTCGCACATCCCGGCCATTCGCTCACTGTCCGCTTCATTCTGCTGACAGCCGAAGGTGCGGATGTAGTAATATTTTTTTTCGTTGCCGAGCGCACGCACAGCGTCGCAAAATGCGTTTTGGCGCGTCATCTCCTCGCTGCTTACCGTCTTTGGGGATTTTTTATTTGATGTCTGCAATTTATCTCTCCGAAATTACCACAAATCTTTAAGGCAATACCGCACAATTCTGATGGTGCAACCCGGCCGTCAGATATTTCGTCAGAGTGTACAAATTCCCGCAGGCAATAGCAGACCTATTGCGAAGGAAATTTGGGCGCCGTGACGGAATAGCTGAAAGCAAGTATGTCATCAAGTATCTCGCCGCAAATTGTGCGATGTTACCCTAATATTATACAACAAATCTCCATTTGTGTCAATCAAGAAAAGTGTATATAAGGCGGCGCGGCGGCAAAAAATAGAGTAAAACATGCAATGGAGGTCTGCTGTGCTGACGATAATACTTCGCACTGTCATAATGTACGCTTTTTTGATCTTCGCAATCCGTCTGCTCGGAAAGCGCCAGCTCGGAGAATTGGAGGTATCCGAGCTTGTCACCACACTCATGGTCTCAGAGCTGGCGGTGGCGCCGATATCGGACGAGCATATGTCGATCTGGAACGGGCTCGTGCCGGTGGCAGTCCTTGTGAGCGTCGAGGTCGCCGTCTCGCTTGTCATGGTACGATTCCCCAAGACAAAGCGGATATTCAGCGGTACGCCATCCGTGCTTGTACAGAACGGACGGCTCAGTCACAGTGCGATAAAGGAAGCGCGCGTCGGTGTGGATGAACTTCTCTCGGCGCTGAGACAAAGCGGATACGCCTCCATAGAGGATGTCGGATACGCCATTCTCGAGGCCAACGGCAAGCTCTCGGTGATCCCCGCGGCGGAAAAGGCCCCGGCGACTCCGGAGGATCACGGCATCAAAAAAGCCGAGCGCGGAATAGCACACGGCATTATTATTGACGGGTTCGTAAACGACCGAAGTCTGGGACAATCCGGAAAAGACCGGATGTGGCTCGAACGAACACTTAAAAAGGAAGGAATAAGCGCAAAGGATGTCCTTCTTTTGACCGTAGACGATGACGGTCAGGTATGGTATCAGCTCCGTGATAAGTGATCTTACCACGCTGTACGATCATGTTTCGAAACGGTCGTTTATGCGCTCAAGCTCTCTGTCTTTATTCCAGAGAAAGCTCAGATGAAGCTCCGTACCATCCTTTATACGGCGCAGATTCTCAATGTGCTTAAAAAGCATCACGGCCGTTACGGGCAGATATATAAGCGCTGCGCAAAGATCTTTTGACATAAAGGCGTATATGACAGGAAAAATAACGCATCCGGTGATGGGTACAATGCATATGTAATCGACCGCGAGGGCAAGTACTGCTTCAATCGCGAGCAGGACAAGAAAAAGCACCCAATTGTACGCAAGGACGAGCCCTCCGAGACACGCAAGCCCCTTGCCGCCTTCAAAACCCATGTAAAACGGAAAGATATGTCCGATAATGCAAAATGTCCCCGCCAGCTCCGAGGCATAGCGAAAATCCGGACAAAAGTATGACGCAAGCCAAACCGCCGCGCACGCCTTCATCACATCGAAAAACGCACTCAGGATCCCCTGCGTCTTTCCCATCGTAATGATAGCATTGGATGCTCCGGCGTTACCGGAGCCTCTTTTGCGTATATCAAAGCCGCGAAGTCTTGCGAGAAAATATGCCGGATTGAGCGAGCCGATGAGGTATCCGGTCAGTATACTGAAAAAAGCCGCCATGTAATATTCCTTGCCTCTGTTAGATAAGCCTGAGCTTAAAATGTTGTGCCGGAGTTATGCGTCCGGCATGTCTCTTTTCCACGGTCTGAAGCATATGAGCCAAAGCGCAGCGCTGAACGGGATCGCCGCCACAAGGTCCCAAAAGCTATGCTGCTTTATGAACATGATCGAAAGCGAAATAAGCACCGCGATTACCGTAATCGGCACCATCCACCGCGCAGACCGGAAACGCTTTGAATCCCACGCCGCAAACACGACCGCCCATGCCCCGATCACATGCTCCGAGGGACACACATTTGTCGGATGGTCTATACTGTAGATAAATCCTGTGATGTCCGTAAGAAAATTCTCTCTCGGAAATGTATCCGGGCGAAAATCCACGCATGTCGGGAAGAAAAGATATATCACATTCGCGCAAGTGAAGCCGACGATAAAATAAAATGACATTTTCCGGAACGTTTTCGGTTCCGCAAACATGCAGTATGCCATCATTCCTATCCAAAACGGATACCATATGACGTAAAATACCGTAAACAGCTCGCAAAAGGGGATCAGATCATCGACCGCACTGTGAACTGTATACGCCCCGCGGAGCGCGAGATTCTCCGTACC
>CAYVUJ010000025.1:0-10672 GCA_964454825.1 uncultured Lachnospiraceae bacterium
GAGGGCTATTGATGGCAGAGATACAAAAAGGTTACATCAGCACAATAGACAGCAACGGCACGAAAGCGCGTGTCGTCCCGGACGAAGCGGACGGTACGCTAACGCCGCCGCTTGCAATTCACGCGTCGCTCCGTAACGCGCCGGAAAGCCTTAGAAAAGGCGTGGCGGTTTTATTCGCATTGTTTCCCGACCGAACGGGAATCGTGCTGTGTAGGGCGGACGGCGAAGCGTAGACGCAGAAAAGACAGGGAGGTGGCTCATGGCGACAACCGCAACATTCCGAACCACGCTCGGCGTAAAGACGTGGGAGATTTCCAGAGTAAAAGTAGTGGACATCGACTCGCTAAGTACCGGCTTCGAATTAGAAGCCGAGGATAATGACGCGGTCGAGGGTTCGCCACTCACGAACGTGCGCGGATTGAAGAAAAAGCAAATCAGTTTTTCATCGAATATCAACGCGGCCTGCGGTTTCGACGTGAAAGCGGAGTTCGAAAGCTGGGAATCGTGGGTCGGCTTGGCGGGTCTTCTCCGCTTCGGCGGCGAGAGGTTCGGACAAAATAGCTGGCTGCTAAATTCGGTCAAAGCGACCGGCACGGTAGTAGACCCCAGCGGACGCTGGCGTAGCACAAAGCTGGCGTTCGTATTCGAAGAGAGCGACGACAGTACCGTCGCCGATATCGAAGAAGCTGAGGCGGCGATACAAGCGTCCGGATCGGCGGCGAGACTAACCGCAACGGAGGCTTTCAAAGCATCGAAGAAACCGAAAAATCCGTGGTTATCCGTCATGTACAAAGCGCAGACTGGAAACGCAACTGTTGTCTCACTTGGAGATACGATATGGTTCACGGGCGGCGCGTATTACACGGCAAGCACGGGAGACGCCCAGATAGGCAACGCAGCGGCGGGCTATGCAAAAGTAACAAAAATGGCATTAACAGCCAAGCATCCGTATTTTGTCATTCACGCAGACGGCGGCAGCACCGTCGCGGGCTGGGTGGATGCATCGCAGGTGACGCTGTAAAGGAGGGCAAATGCTAAGTAGCGGAAACTCGAATACGGCAGTTTGTGTAAACAACCTGCTGAAAATTTCACGTGGCGAAGTTCCGTATGAGCGGCTGAAGGGCGTTAACTTTTCAGGCATCGACGGGCCGGCAACCACGGCAAGTGAAGAAATAACGGCGGACTTAGAGTGGATGCTGGGCGTTTATGAACCGAGGGCGGTAGTGGACAATGTCTCGATAACGCCGACCGACGCGCAAAACGGACAGTTCACAATCTCGGCAGAAATATCCGCAAGGGAGGCTAAGACATGAACGAATACATAACCACGGACGCAGATGTAATCCGTCAAATGATTTTGACCGAGCTGGAATCGAACGTGGGCGAACCGCTGTATCCCGGCGACGAACGGCGCATCTTCGGCGAGGCTCTCGTCGCGGTCGTCGTTTCGATGTTCAACGCCATGAACGACGCGGCAAAGCAAAAGATGCTACGCTACGCCCGCGGCGACGTTCTCGATGCGCTGGGCGAGCGCGTAGGCGTTACAAGAATAGCACCTACCTCGGCGACAACCGTTCTGCGGTTTTCGCTTTTGGAAGCGGTGGGCGAAAACGTCATCATACCGCAAGGAACGAGAGCGACAAACGACAGCACTCACTACTTCGCCACTACGACCGCCGCCGTGATCCCGGTGGGCGAATTATACGTTGACGTTAGAGCGCAGAGCGTAGAGGGTGGAACGGCATATAACGGCGTTCCGATAGGGAGCATCAACTCCATTGTGGACGCGGTCGTTTACGTTGACAGAGTCTCGAACATTACCGAGACGGTAGGCGGCGGAGACGAAGAGACGGATGACAGCCTGCGCGAACGCATAAAAGCCGCGCCCTCGAAGCTGTCCACCGCAGGCCCCGTAAATGGCTACAAATACTGGGCGATGAGCGCAGACTCTTCCATAATCGACGTGTGCGTCAAATCCGAACAGGAAACGATAGAGCGGACGCTCGCCGTGAACGGCGGAAAGGCATACAAGGGCGGAGATAGGCTCTTGCTCGACACGTTGACCGTGTACAAGGCAAACGGGAGTGTAGCGGCAAAAGACGGCGATTATACGGCATCATACGAAGACGGACTACTGACTGTAACGCTTACGTCTTCGGGCGCGTTATCCGAAGCGACGAGCATCAAGATCACCATTGATGACACGAACGCGGGAGTGGTCAAGATTGTTCCGATGTGTGCAGACGGACAAATCCCGGACGAGAATATTCTCCAAAAGGTAACCGCCGCCGTTAACGCTTCGGAGATACGTCCGCTGACCGATAAGGTCGTGGTCGAAGCTCCGCAAGTGAGATATTACGACATCGAACTGACGTACTACACGCCGGCAGACCAAGAGAGCGAATGCATCGAAACCATAGAAGGCGACAACGGCTCGATCGACAAGTTCAATGCGTGGCAGAGCGAAGAACTGGGGCGAGACATCAATCCTGACAAACTCCGCGCTTTAATTCTCGCACCGACCGGAGAAAACGCCGTAGGCGCGACTCGCGTGGCAATCTCCAGCCCGGCCTTCGTCGAACTCGATGACACGACCGTGGCTAAGTTCAGTGGCAACATGACGGTACGGCATGAGGTGGCGAAATGATGAAATTAAGCGACGCAGACATCCTCCGCCTTTTGCCGGAGTTTATGCGTAAAGACGGCGCGGTCATAGGTCTTGCGACCGCGATAAACGAACTTATCAAAGAACCGGGCGCGAGAGTAAAAACGGCTCGCGTCTGGGATAAGATAGACGAACTGACGGATGCGGAGCTGGACGAACTCGCATACGAACTCGATATTGACTGGTACAGCAAAACGCTCCCCATCGAGAACAAACGCGCCCTTGTGAAATCTGCGGATTTGATACATAGCCGGCGCGGAACGAAATGGGCGGTGGAACAGGTGCTGATTGACATCTTCGGCAGCGGAACGGTTATCGAGTGGTACGATTACAACGGCGATCCGTTCCATTTCCGCGTCAGCACCGACTACCCGCTGGAAAACCAAGAAATCATCGAACGGTTCAGAGCGGCAATCGCAGTAGCCAAGCCGTGCCGAGCAGTTCTCGACTCAATCGAATTTGCGCACACGGGAAGCACGGGAGCGTTCTCCGCCGCTGCAGGCATAGGCGTAGAACTGCAAGCGAGCGGAGTGGCGATAAACATTTAAGGAGGCAATTATGTGGAATGACGCAGTAGTAACAAACGGCGGAAAAACTTTGCTCGCCGAATGGTTTAACGGCGGGCAGCTCACGATTGCAGAAGCCGCAACGGGAGAGGGTACGGTAACGCCCAGCCTGCTCATGGGTCAGACTGCTCTCGTAGCGCGAAAGCAAACGATGAGCATAATCAAAAAGGAAAAGATCGCAAGCGGAATGCGTCTGCAATTACAACTTACAAGCGAGGGAGTAACAGAGGCGTATACGGCAAATCAGATAGGACTGTGGGCGAAGCTGGAAGATGGCGAAAACACGCTTATAGCGTTATACCAAGACGACACGGGAATCAGCGTGCCCACGCACGAAGAGATGCCCGATTACGTTTTCACGTTCTATGCGACCGTGCAGATGTCCAATGAGGGCGAGATCGCGGTAAGCATAGATACCACGGCACTCGTTACGCGGGCGGATTTTAACGCGGAATCGCAGACGCGACAGACCGCCGAGGAAGGTCTGCAAAAGAATATCGAGGCTGAGGAAACGGAGAGAAAAGAGGCTCTCAAAGCGCATACGGACGATAAAGACAATCCGCACGATGTAACGCAAAAGCAACTGCTCGACGCGCTGGCGGTCGTGACGGAGATGGCGGACGACGACGTTCTGCCCATAGGCGACACATCGGCGGGAACAGCGGTCAAGATAAGCAAGGCGAATCTCAAAAAGGCACTCGGTCTGAGTAGCATCACCGGCGCGACCGTAACGCTGGGCGCGGCATTGACCTACACGGGCAACACGCTCACGAAAACGGTCAGCAGCGTGGTGCTGAACGGCACAACTCTGACCGCAGGAACGGATTACGTCGTAAGCGGCAACACCGCCGTGAACGCAGGTACTTATACGCTGGTCATTACGGGCATAGGCAAGTACACAGGTTCGATAGGCAAGACGTGGGAGATAGCAAAAGCGAGCGGCTCCGTATCAACCAGCACATCGAGCCTTAGCGTAGTGGGAGCGGTCGGCGCAACGCGCACGTTCACGGTTTCGCGTTCCGGCGACGGAGCGATAACGGTTGACAGCGTAGACCCCACGGTGGCGCAAGCGACAATCTCCGGAACGACCGTCACGGTAAAAGCCGTTAAAGGCGGTTCTACGACGATTATCGTTAACGTGGACGCTGGGACGAACCACAAGGCTATAAGCCAAACTGTGACGGTTACGACGACCGTAGCGGACGCTACGCTGAACAATAACCCATGGGCGACGATCCGGGCGATTTCCGATGCAGGTGTGGCAAGTTCCGTATGGTCGGTAGGCGCGACGAAAGAGATAGCGGTCAAAGGCACGGTGGGAACGCAGGATATCGACCAAAAGCTGTGGGTGTTCATTCTGGGCTTTAACCACAACGCAAGCTATGAAGGATCGAATAAAATCCATTTTCAAGGGTTCAAAACAGCACAATCGGGTGGCACGGACGTCGGTCTGGTTGACAGCAAGTACAATTCGAGTTATACTGATGGTACGAAGTATTTTAACGTCAACCACTGGGGCTATCAGAACTACGGCGGTTGGGCGGCTTGCGATTTGAGATACGACGTCCTCGGTAGCACGAACGTAGCACCCGGCAATTATGGATCGGCAAAAGCATCCGGCGCAACAGGCAGCGACGCAACAAACACGTGTGCGACCAGTCCTGTGGGCGGTACACTGATGGCGGCCCTGCCCGCAGACCTTCGGGCGGTTATGAAACCCATAACCAAGTACACGGACAACGTGGCCGGCGGATCTGGTAACATTACTGGCAACATAAAGGCGACGGTTGATTATCTCCCGCTCCTCGCGGAGTTCGAGGTCTTCGGCTCAAGATACAGCGCAAACAGCTACGAAAAGAACTACCAAGCCCAATACACCTACTACGCAAACGGCAACTCGAAGGTCAAGTATAAGCACACAGACGCAACAGCGGCTGCGTGGTGGTGGCTGCGGTCGGCTGGTTACAACGGTAACGGCAGTTTCTGCTGCGTGTGGTCGTCCGGCTCTGGCAACGGTTCCAACAGCTCCTATTCGGCCGCGCTCGCGCCGGCTTTCGCAGTCTAATCTTACAATCGGTAAAATCGCGCCCACGGAAGTGGGCGCAGAAAGGAAGGTACATAAATGTCGGTACTGAAATCAAAACGGTCCGAAAGCAAAGCGGAGTTCGTGAACACCGCGAACGAGATCTACACGCGGACAATCGCGTTTTTGACGCGATTGTCCGCGAGGTACTCTCGGCTTTTAGCGACCGACGTGGCGCGGCTCGCGTCCGAGGTGGTAGACAACGCCGAAAAGGCGAACAGCATCTACCCATCGAGCGACGAGCGACGAAGACTGCGCGAGACGCATCTGCTGGAAGCGAGAGCATCGCTCATGGCGTTAGACGTGCATCTCGCGCATTGCTATTCGATTATGGCATTGAATCCAGCCGGGTGTTTTGAGACGACAACCGGAAAGCCCGTAAAAGGATCGGATGCAATGCAACGACTCGATAAACTATCCCAGACGCTCGGCGATTTGATAGACAAAGAAAACGCCCTGCTGACGGGACTGCTCAAATCCGATAAGAAGAGCGGCTGAGCTGCTCTCTTTGGGTGCGTTCCTGTAAATTCCGCGAGCGGCTGCGTGGTGGTGGCTGCGGTCGGCTAATTACAACAATAACAACAATTTCTGCTGCGTGTGGTCGTCCGGCTCTAACAACAATAACAACAGCAACAATTCGGCCGCGCTCGCGCCGGATTTCGCACCTTCCCGAAAGGGGAGCGAGGTCAAAGGTAGTAGCTATAAGCGAATCAAAGACCGATGCGAAAGGAGGAACGTTTCCCGGAATATTTCCGAAATAGCTGCAATTTATGCAATCGGAGACCTTACTCGGTCTTCGATCTGCTGACGTCTGAACACGGACGCTCCTTGCATGGCGGGAGAGAGCGCATCATCCCGTTTCATGTGTTCAGTCAAAGCGGTTTAGATTGCGCCCTACACCACAACCGTGCGGCAGGCGAAAAACATGACAAGTAACGAAC
The DNA here is from genome assembly GCA_964454825.1 of uncultured Lachnospiraceae bacterium. Taxonomy (GTDB): domain Bacteria; phylum Bacillota; class Clostridia; order Oscillospirales; family CAG-272; genus UMGS1312. The sequence continues at coordinate 6,256 of CAYVUJ010000025.1, forward strand.
GACACGAAGCAAGATACCAACGCAGAAAAGCGCAAAGAGAACGGCGCAAAACCGAACGAGCGAGAGCGGTCGGCGGTTTAAGCCGCGTTTTTACGTTCAATGCGATGTACAAAGCCGGGAAGCGGTGCTGTAACGGAGTACGCTGGAAAAAGAGCGTTCAGCAATTCGAGATGCATCTGTTCTCCGGAACGGCAAAAAGGCGACGTGAACTGTTCGAGTATAAGTGGACACCGAGTAAATACGTTCACTTTCCCATACGCGAGAGGGGCAAGATACGCCCTATCAGCGCACCGAAGATACAGGACAGGCAAGTGCATAAGACGTTGACACGCGGAGCATTGATGCCGCTGTATCTTCCGGACATGATACACGAAAACGGCGCAAGCCTACCGGGTAAAGGCTTTCATTTCGGAATGCGGATACTCGCCGAGGATCTGCGCGAACATTTCAGGCGTTACGGACGCGAAGGGTGGGTGCTTCTTTTGGACTATAAACAGTTCTTCCCTTCAGCGTCCCATACGGCGATTTTTGACCGACACGCGAAACTGCTGAGACACCCGAACATCAGAGAAATCGCCGACGCGATCGTCCGCTCCGTTCCGGGAGATTACGGACTGCCGCTCGGCGTAGAGGTCAGCCAGATGGAGATGGTGGCTCTGCCGTCTCCCGTTGACAACTTCATCAAATGCCAACTCATGATAAAAGGCGCGAGCCATTACATGGACGACTATCCCATTCTGATACCGCCCGATCGAAACCCGGAAGAAATACTCGAAAAGATAACCGCAAAAGCGGCGCAATACGGTTTGACCGTTAACCGCGCCAAGACGCGCATCCAGCCTCTCACAAAACCGTTCAAATTCTGCAAGGCAAAATTCACGCTTACGGAAACGGGGCGGGTTTACATACACGGCAACCGTGAGAGCATGGCTCGCACCCGGCGCAAATTCCGCGCATTAAAGCGGATGTACGACAACGGAGAAAGAACCTTCGAAGACGTGCGAACTTCGGTGCAGGGGTCGATTGCTTATTTCGAGAACTACGACGATCACAACCGGGTTCTGAAATTGCGTCGGCTGGCGTTTTCGCTTTTCAAATGCAAATTAGACAACCGACACAATCTAATCAGGGAGGACAATACGCTATGCGATATGTGGTTTTCAAACGCTTTAGAGGGCAATGCTTAAGCGGAACGGTCAATCTGCCATACGGCACGGTATGCGACCGCGATGGCGAGATGATCACGAAAGACGGCAACGCGCTGGTCATCGTAACCAGCGAGAACGCGCATCAGTTCTTCGCCAGAGATGACGACGGACAAGGACTGGAAAGAGGAAGGCTCACGCAGGAAATACAGGCGCGTCTCAGCCCGCCGCCTCTCAGCAAGCGGGAAAGCAAAGCCGAGTATGAAAAACGGCAAGCCGCGTGGGAGAGAATTTGGAACGATCCAAAACTGCAACCTTACAAGATGCGCGAACACGCGGATCATTGGCTGTGGAATCAAGCGTTCTTCGATGCTGACGTCGAGACGCTGAAATACATTTTACAGGTCATAGGAGGTGGCTTATGTACAAAATAATTACAAGCGACGGAACGGAGCAGGGAGTAACCGACTCCGCTTTATTTATCAAAATAAGCCCCGAAGGAACATACATCGAGGCGAGCGAAGAGGAAGCGGTAGGGATCGCGTTCAAAGGCGAGGCCTACAACTTGCCGGGACATTCCGAGATAACCGGCGCAAAGACCGCCACGCTCACGCCTATCACGCTCGGAGAGTTCCTGCAGGAACAAGCCGAACGCACAGCGCGGATGCAGGCGGGAATGGACTACATCGCTATGATGGCGGACGTGGACATTGAAACCGACGCGGCAACTTCCGAGCCGAAAGAGGAGGTGTGAAATGGCAAGCGCAAAGTTTGAAAAGGTACGCGATTATTACGAACGGAAGCTGTGGACGAAAGCGTGGGTAAAAGACGCGGTCGTCAAGGGCTGGATAACGGCCGAGGAATACGAAACGATAACGGGGGATACTTATGAGCAATAACAAATTAACGATTGACAGCATCTGCGTAGCTTGCGGAAAAGGCCCGTGCGAACAGCCGTGCGAGAACTGGTACAAGCTGCTGGGCGGAGAAAAAGTAACGCTGGAGGATTTAGAATCATGACGGCAACAATCATCACCTGCATCATTTCATGGGCGGTGTCGTTCTTTCTGGGCGGCCTCGCCTCTTTTCTTATGGCGAAGTACAAGGGCGCGCAGAAACGCGAGAAAGCCCTCTCAGACGGCGTACAGAGCCTTCTGCGCAATCACCTAATCGAGTACCATGACAAGTACACCGAGCGCGGATACTGTCCCATTTATGCAAAAGAATCGGCGAGACGAAGCTACGAGGCATATCACGAACTCGGCGGCAACGGAGTGATCACAAAACTTTATAACGACATCATGGCTCTTCCAGAAGAAGAGCCGAGCAAGGAGGCAAAGAGATGAACTGGACGGAAATTCTATTCAGCATAGTAGGCGTAGTGCTTACCGCGCTGGCATCGTGGGCGGTGGCGAAAGTCACCGCGCTCATCGACAGCAAGGTAAAGGACGGAAAGGCGAAGGGCTTTTTGAACGCCGCGCTTGCCGTCATTACCGACGTCGTAAAGCAGACCTATCAGACCTACGTGGAGAGTTTGAAGGCGGCGGGCAAGTTTGACGCGACCGCGCAAAAGACCGCGCTGGAGAAATCCGTGAACACCATCAAGGGGCTGCTTTCGGAAAAGGTGCAGGCGTTCATCGTGGAGAATTACGGCGACCTCGAAAAGTGGATAACCACGCAGGTCGAGTCCTCGATTTACAGTTTGAAGAACGGGACGACTGCGACAACTGAATAAACAATAGCCGGGGCGGATGCGCCCCGCATATCGCGGAAACGGCAAAGCGGAGTTCAACTCTCCGATCCGCGACCACCGCGCAATCGGCGCGGCATAATGTTCTCCTTATTTTTTCGTGGCAAAGCGGAAAGACGCTTGACGGTTCGGACAGACGGACAGAGACCGGGCGATGCAGAGATGCGCCGCTCGGTCTTTTTTTTTGTGCCGAAAAAAACTTGAAAAAAATTTTGAAAAAGCCTAAAAAACAACTAAAAAACCGTTGACAAACAGACAACTATATGCTATACTAAATACGTAATCAAGAGGAGGTTCAAACAATGCCGATGACTCCAAAGCAAATGGTCAAATTCCTAAAAGAACACGGGTTCGAGGAAATAAGCCAAAAAGGCTCGCACCTAAAACTGCGAAACCCGGAAACAGGGAGATGGACAGAAGTTCCAATGCACGCGAAAGACATACCGCTCGGAACTGAGAAAGCGATACTTAAGCAGGCGGGGCTGAAAAAATAAGCCCCGACCTGCATAAAATAAAAAATGAAAGGAGAATAATCATGGAAAACAAAACAGCAGTAGCAAGCAGAATCTATCCTGCCATATTTCACAAAGAAGGCGACGGACAATACTCGGTGGAGTTTCCGGACTTAGGATGCGCCACCTGCGGCGAGACGCTGGAAGAGGCGTTCAAAATGGCGAAGGAAGCCCTCGCCTTGTGGTTGGACGACTGCGATCCGGCAAACCCCACGCCACTCGAAAAGGTAAAGGTAGAGGGCGACGACCGCGTGATGCTGGTAGAGGCAGACAGCGGCGACGATATCGTCTACTTCAAAAATTCCGAGGTGCCGCGGGCGATTGAGAACGGACTGGAAAAGAAAGGCTATACCAGATACCAAGTGGCGCAAATCCTCGGTGTTGACAGGGCGTACATCTCACGCATCGCAAAAGGGGAGCGCGTCCCTTCGGTTGATATGGCAAAGCGTATCGGCGTACTTCTCGATTTTGACTGGCGCGTATTTTACGCGGACGGCACGGGCGCATTGTAACGCGCCCAGACAAGCGGAATCGCGGCCGTCGCGCCTTTTAGCGGAGCGGTCGAACAAGTAGCGAATAAACGGAAAGCCCGTCAGAAGCCAAATAAACGGCTTGTGGCGGGCTTTTTTGTTTTACTCGAAAACAACGTGCATGGTGGAGAAATCCATAGCGAAAATAGCAGAGCGCGGAAATTCCGTGCGTAAGCACACGAAAAGGGGGATATCTCAAAGGCAAAAGCAGTGTATTAATATACAGTAAGTTTGCCAATATGAAATTTAAGTATAGAAACAGAGAATTTTGGTGCCGTGGCTACTACGTAGACACGGTAGGGAAGAATACGAAAAAGATAAAAGAATACATAGCGAGCCAACTTGCCGAAGACAAGCGAATGGAACAAATGACAATATTCGAAGTAAACGACCCATTCAAGAAGTAACCCGGCTCGCTAACGCAAGACAGCCGCCAGGCTCACAAAAAGACGATTTCGTCTTGCGACCAAAGGAGGGTTT
>CAYVUJ010000026.1:0-10298 GCA_964454825.1 uncultured Lachnospiraceae bacterium
TTCGTGCCGGTTGTGGACGATCGCGGCAAGTTTGTCGGGATCATCACAAGACGCGATGTGCTAAAGTATCTCGGCGGGGAGTATTTCCGCATCAATGCCGCAGATTCGCCCGGCGAAATGCCGGAGGAATGAAACATAAAACGTCCGGGGAGTTGTCCTCGGACGTTTTTTTGTATTGTGATCTCGGCGTAGTCGATGGGTATTGCGAGCGCCGGGCCTGAGCCGGGAGCAGGGGGACGGGCGTCGGGCGTCGTCTGAGTATTGCGATGCATCGGACGCGAGCCGCGAGATCTCGCTCCGTGGTAGCGTCGGCGTCCTGCGGCGAAGTCGGTGCGGCACATACCACACCCTGATGCACGAACACTGCACGCTCTGTTGACATTCATTCGTATCGCAACCGTCGCCCATATCACATTTATTTCGCGCCGCCGCGCGGCGATTCACTCGAGGATCACCGCATTCGAAGTCGTGCAGACGAACACACGGTCAGCGATAGAGGAGAGGCGGTGCGCGGCGGATCCGGCGGCACCCTCGTCGTCGAAGATCCCGAACACTGCCGGGCCGCTCCCGCTCATCAGCGCTCCAAGCGCTCCGTAGCGCATGAGGGCATCCTTCGCCGCGCGCGCCTGCTCGTGAGCGGGCAGGATCACATTTTCAAAGACATTGTACATCGACGCGCATATCCTGCGCAGATCGCGCGCGTGGAGCGCCGAGGTCAGCGCGTCCACATCTGCAAAATCTCTGTTCAGCCCCTCGCCGTAGCGATCGTCGAGCATGCGATACGCACTTGGCGTCGAAACTCCGGACCCGCCGAGTGCAATCACCACGTGAGCAGACGGCATCGGGTGGCAGGGGATCATGACGTCCCCGATCTGTTCCGTGAAGAGGGTACCGCACCGGATGCAGAACGGCACGTCCGCGCCGATCGTCGCACCCAGGGCGCAGAGCGAATCCGCATCGAGCGGATGCCCGTTCATCGCGTTGAGCAGTCTCAGCACTGCGGCGGCGTCTGTGCTTCCGCCGGCAAGTCCCGCCGCCATCGGGATGTGTTTTTCGATTTTGATATGACAGGAATAATCGTATATTCCGCATCCGTTGAAGAAGGCTACCGCCGCGCGGTGCGCCAGATTCGTCGCGTCGCAGGGGAGCGCTTCCTCGCTGCACATTATTTCGATAAGCTGGCTCCCGCGGCGCGGGGGATCAAGCTCTACGGATATCTCGTCGCACAGATCTACCGTCTGCATCACGCTCCGGATATTGTGGTATCCGTCGCTTCTCTTGCCGAGAACATCCAGATACAGATTGATCTTTGCAGGCGCTTTCACCGTCATGTTCATTGTAATAGGTTCTCCTGATGCTTTGCGTATTTTCTTTTTCTCATTACACCGGATGAGAAGCTGTCCCATCCGTAATGAGTTAAGATTTACAGATATCCTCTGCCTTTGGCTTCATCCAACAGCCTGGGCTGGATTTCCGGGTAGGTCCAATTTTCAATCAGTCTATCTGTAATCAGAATGCTTTCTATTTCGCTGTTCAATGGCTCAAAGGAGTGAATATCTGCGACAAAAAGCATGCCGAAGGTTTCCACAGCAGCGCTCTCGTCTACGCTTTTTTTTTCCGTGACGGAATATACGCATATCGGCTCGATCGTAAAATCTACAGCACCTGTTTCTTCCCTTAACTCACGTTTGGCACTTGTCAAAATATCTTCTCCGTGCTCTCTGTGCCCGCCGGGGAGCTCATAGGTGTCTCTGTCTTTGTGCTTGCAGAGCACCCATTGGCCATCTGTTTTGGAAATAATGACTGCAAACTTCAATAACCTGTCATCAGCGTGGTCATAAAATTTAACTTCTGTCATTTTACAAATGTCCTTTACAGAGTATGGGTGGCGTACAGCTCTCTTACCCCTTTGCGTCGTACCACGTTTTGCCCACGGCGACGTCTGCGCGCAGAAGTACGGCGCATTTTACGGCGCTCTCCATGCACTCCTTGAGCATGGCGGCGACCTCGTCGGCGCTTTCTTCCGTGGCCTCCACGATCAATTCGTCGTGAACCTGAAGGATCAGGCGCGCGTCAAGACCAGATTCGGCGATCCTTTGCCGGACGGCGATCATGGCAAGCTTGATCACATCGGCGGCACTGCCCTGGATCGGGCTGTTCCGCGCCACGCGCTCGCCGAAGGCGACGAGATTCTTGTTCCGGGACCGAAGCTCGGGGATGCTTCGGCGTCTGCCGAACATTGTCTCGGTGTAACCCGAGGAACGTGCGTTTTCGACAGTTGTCGTCAGAAAATTCGCGACGCCGGGATACGTTGCCAGATACCGCTCGATGTACTCGGCGGCCTCGCGCCGAGAGATACCGAGATCCTGGGAGAGAGAATAGTCTCCGATCCCGTAGATGATGCCGAAGTTGACCGCCTTTGCACGGGAACGAAGCTGAGGCGTCACCTCCGAAAGCGGCACGTGAAATACCTGCGCGGCGGTCGAGGTGTGGATGTCCGCTCCCTCCGAAAAGGCGGCGATCATGTTCTCATCTCCCGAAAGCGCCGCGAGCAGGCGCAGTTCGATCTGCGAATAGTCCGCGTCCACGAGGACACGACCCTCCGGCGCACAGAAGAAGCGCCGCAGCTCGCGGCCGAGCTCGCCCCTCACGGGGATATTCTGTAGATTTGGGTCCACGGAGGACAGGCGTCCGGTAGCGGTTCCGCACTGGTTGAAGGTGGTGTGTATGCGTCCGCTTACGTCCGCCTGAGCGCACAGTGCGTCGCCGTAGGTGGAGCGGAGCTTGGAGATCTCCCGGTACCGGAGGATCTCATCCGCTATCGGGTCGATGTACCGGAGCTTTTTGAGTGTATCGGCATTTGTCGAATATCCGCGCTGAGTCTTTCGTCCGTGCGGAAGCTGCAAGTGCTCGAAGAGCACCTCGCCGAGCTGTTTCGGGGAATTGAGGTTGAATGAAAAACCGACTCGGTCGTAGATAGCGTTTGCGATGGCGACTTCTGTTTCGAGGAGCTGCGCCGAGAATTCCCGGAGTCCGTCGACGTCAAGAAGCACACCCTCGCTCTCCATGTCGGCAAGCACCCTCGCGAGGGGAATCTCGACATCCTCGAGCAGTGACAGCGAGCCGATATCGCAAAGCTCCTTTTCGAGGATCGGCCAAAGCCTGCCGCAGAGCCATGCCTCCTCGGCGCTCACTGCAAGATGCGGCGCGAAGGTGCCCGTGACCTTGCCGATCGGGTATTTTGATTCTCCCGGAGAGAGCAGGTACGCCGCGAGCATCGTGTCAAATTTTACATCCGCCGAAATCCCGTGCGGTGACAGGATCGAAAAGAGCTTTTTGCAGTCATGACACACGACCGGCCGCTCAAAAAGCGGAGCAAAGTCAGCCGCATCACCTTCGGCGCAGAGGATACGCTCGCCGCCGCGTTCGTCATGGCCGAGCTTGCCGACGGGGTGTCCCTCTCCGGCGGCTTCTGAGATATCGGGGCTGTGACGTCCTGCGCCACACTCGCTCACAAGCAGGCAGATCCGGACGCGGCCGTTCTCCTCGGTGATCGAGATGACCGCGATCTCCCCGGCGTGTTTGATGAGTTCGGCGCTCGTCACCTGTTCGACTTCCGGTGCGGCGGACTCGCTGCTTATGGCCGTGGCGTCTGCCGCCGCTCCTTCCGGGGGCGTCGCGCCCGCCGCGACGGACTCCGTACCTGCCGCCCCGGAGGCTGTACCCGCAGAAACATCCGCACCGGATATGCCGAACGCGCCGATCAGCAAAAAAAGCTCGAGCTCCCCAAAGAGTGCGCGAAGCTCTCCGGCGCAAAAGCCCGCAGTGCGGTACGGCTCGATCGAGTCGATCCCCGGCACTTCGCGGCATATCTGCGCCAGCTTGCGGGATAGAAACGCATCCTCGCGGCCCGCTTCCAGCTTTGCGGCGACGCTTTTGGTCGCGCCGCTTGCGCTGATATCGTCGTAGATCGCCTCGAGCGAGCCGTTTTCCATGATGAGCTTGAGCGCGGTCTTTTCGCCGATCCCGGCAACGCCCGGGATATTGTCCGATTTGTCCCCCATCAGTGCCTTTACGTCGACAAACTGCGAGACACATATGCCGTACTCGCCCGTGAAAAACTCCGGAGTGTACAAGATATCCTCGCCGGTCTTGATGAGCACGACGGAGGTATCTTCGGTTAAAAGCTGGAGCGAATCGCGGTCCCCGGTTGCGATGTACGAGTGCACGCCGGCTTCGTCGCCGCGCTTGGCGAGAGCGCCGATCACATCGTCACCCTCATAACCGGAGACCTCAACCACCGAAAAGCCCATATATTGAGCGATTCGGTGCGCATATGGGAGCTGGAGGCGAAGCTCCTCCGGCATGCCGGTGCGATTCGCCTTATAGAGCGGGGAAAGCTCGTGACGGAATGTCGGTGCGCGCAGATCGAACGCGCATGCAGTGTATGCCGGCTTGTATCGGTCGAGAAGACGCTTCAGAGTCTTTGCGAAACCGAAGAGCGCGTTTGTCGGCATCCCGCTTTTTGTGCTCAGGGCCTTTATTCCGAAGAAGGCGCGGTTCAACAGGCTGTTTCCGTCGATTATAAGAAAATTCTCGTTCACTTTGTGCCTCAGTTTCCATTGTTTTCGGGTGTTTGCGCGCTTTTGACCTCGACGGGCGCGCTGTCTGTGGAGATCTTCAGCGTGTTTGGTGCGTTCTCGCTTGTGAGAGTGCAGGTGGTCTTATATTGCGTACCGTCGACGAAGATGTTGCCGCTTTTTGATGCGATCTCGGTGCTGTATTTGCCGAGCGCGAGCGGCAGGGAGAGTCGCACCTCGCCTCCCTCGGTGCTGACCGAGGTGCTTTGCGACTTGAGATTCGTCACCGTGACAGCGGCGTCGGTGCCGTCGGCAATAAACTCCTTTGCCTCCACGCTGTCTGCGGTGAGGGACTTTTTCTTGCCGGACCATTTAAAGCTCTCGCACAGAAGCGACGTTGCGCTTGTCTGAACATTGTCGGTCTTGATGCTGACCGCGTGCGCGTTGAGATCGGATATTTCCGCCGTACCGCTTGTCATATTGACGGATACTGTGCCGGATATTTGCCCATTCGAAATGTGAAGCTGTCCATCGGTTATATTCATTGTGATATCACCGTCAAGGCTGAACTCATCGAGGGAGATATCCCCCTTGTCGAGATTCAGCAGCATTGAGCGAAGCGCATACCCCTCGGTGAGGTTTATTTCGATCTCGTGGGCGTCGGCGCGGTCGATGCCGGAGGATATGAAGTATCTCATTCCTTTGAATGTGATACCCTCCCAGAATTTGAACATGGAAAGTACATCGTCGATCTCGGCGAAGGAGAGCGTGGTGTTTTCCTCGTTCAAACGGTAGTAGTTTGCGTTGTAATTCTTGATCTTGACATACGAACGCTCACCGCCGCGTGTGAGGCGTATTTTCGCTTCCCCGGCGGATATTGTTATGCGGCTGATGTTACTCCCGTCAAGCTCATAGACGAACACGCTTTCGCCGTTTTCGGTCTCGGGGAAGAGCATGAAGTTCTCATTCTTCGCGGCGGTGGCGCCGATGGCGCAGCAGATCGCACCGGCGATCATCAGAGCGAAGGCAACAATGATGGCTATTATCGATGTTTTTCTCATTTCTCGGAGAACCTCCCTCTTGCCTGACGTATGCGGATGTGGATGAGCCGCGAGCAGAGCCGACAGAGATATGCCGTCTTTTTTATCGCCCACGGCATAAAGCGAAGCGCCGCGTTGTAGATCAGAACTCCCGCGAGCAATGTCGCGCCGGCGATAACAATGCCGAGACCGATCTCAAAGATCCCCTCGCCGTGACGAGTGGACAGCCTTACAATGCCGTAGATGATCCCTGTGATCGCAGCGAGGGTTCCGGCGGCGGCGACGGCTACAAGAGACGCGATCAGCGCCGCGATCAGCGCAACCTCTGCGGCGAACACAAATCCCCACGCAGCGAAATACGCGAGCGCGGCGATGGCGATGAGCGGCGAAAGGCAGATCAGTGTCCGCTTGAATTTCTTCCTTCCCTGCGCAGTCTCCCGGATCTCAGGTATCGGCGGGAGCGTTAAAGCGCCGCCGTCCTTTGAAGCGCGGGTTTCGATTGCCTCCGCTTCGTAGTTGGTTTTGGTAAGCCCCATCGAGGTAAGCATCGTCGCGTCGGGAGCATATGCGCCGAGGCCGTCGTCGGGGAGAGAGAATGCGAGTGTGCTGTCGGCGGTAACGGACGATGTGTCCACATCGGCTCCGTCCGCGGTGAATGCGGCCCCGGAGCGCGGAGACGCGGAGAGCTCGATGTCGCCGTCCGCGTTGAATGCGGCCCCGGAGCGCGGAGACGCGGAGAGCTCGATGTCACCGTCCGCGTTGAATGCGGCTCCAGCACGCGGAGACGCGGAGAGTTCGATGTCGCCGTCCGTGTTGAATGCGGCCCCGGAGTGCGGAGACGCGGATAGCTCGATGTCGCCGTCCGCGTTGAACGTGGCCCCGGCACGCGGAGATGCGGAGAGCTCGATGTCATCATCCGCGTTGAATGCGGCCCCGGAGCACGGAGACGCGGATAGCTCGATGTCGCCGTCTGCGTTGAATGCGGCCCCGGAGCGCGGAGACGCGGAGAACTCGATATCATCATCCGCGTTGCCGCCAGCTATGTGGTCGGCATTCCCCCCGACGGCGCGGCTGACGGCGTGGTTGAGCGATTCCAGATCCCGCTCCGGTTCGGTGCGGTCCGCGGCAGCTCTGCCCCTATTTGTCTGAAGGTGACGCAGCAATCTTTCGGACAACTCGTCTGCCATTCGGTTCAACTCTTCTTTTGAGGAATCTGCGTTCATGGCGTGGAATCTGTTATCATTCAGATACGCACTGATCTTTTCCACGTTCAGTGAGGCGATACGCTCGGGCACGCCGCGCAGGATGAGCGCTTCGTTCAGCGCTTCGGTGAATTCGTCAAGCTTCATAGCGTGTGTTCCTTTCGAAAAATGTGACTCAAGGATGTCTTTATGTGCGATGACGCTTTGAAATTTCCGTGCTTTTCAAATTTTTTCCCGAAATACTTCGGAAAACTGGATTTTTTATCGTTTTTATGGTATCATTTAGTTAATAACCACCTTATTATATATTTTATCAGAAATCGGAGAGAAATACAATATGAGAATGAGAAAAAAAAAGCATGCGGCCGACAGAATGAATGCGCTGGCGTCACTTTTTGTCGGTGATCTTGCCGAGGGCGAGCTTATAAATATTGAAAAGATGTACGCAAATTGCAACCCACTCTCGGTCGAGATTGGCTGCGGCAAGGGGGATTTCATAAAACAGCTGTCGCTTCGTGAGCCGCAGTACAATTTCATCGCTGTGGAGCGTGTGGAGGATGTGATCGTGATCGCGGCGGAGAAATATGCGACTTCGCGCGATCTCGGTGCGCTCGCGCCGAACGGGGGCTGGCGGCGCGCGGACGGCTCGGTCGTCCCGATGGGCGAAACGTGGGATATCCCGATGGCCCAGCGCGGAAACGTGCGCTTCTGGCGTGCGGACGCGGCGCTTCTTGCCGATCACCTTGCTCCCGGCTCGGTCGAGACGATCTACGCAAACTTCAGCGATCCGTGGACGAAATCCGGATACGTCAACCGCCGCCTGACCGCCTCCGGCTTTCTCGACGCATATGTCCGCCTTCTCGCTCCCGGCGGGACATTCGCCTTCAAGACGGACAATGAGGAACTTTTCGCATTTTCTGTCGAATCTGTGGGGGCAAGCGAGCTTGAGATCACCTTCGTCACCGACGACTTGCATCAAAGCGAGCGCGCGGATACGAATATAGTCACGGAATACGAGCGCAATTTCAGCGAGCAGGGAATTAAGATACACATGCTCGAGGCGCGCAAAAAGCCGCTGTGATGAGGGAGAAGCGATCATGAGCGACATGATGCAATTTGCAGACCGGGAGGAATTCCGCAACTGGCTTTCGGAGCACTGCCTGTCGGATGAGGGCGTGTGGCTTTTGTTCGGCAAAGCCGGCGGACCGAAAACCGTAAAGGCGGCAGAAGCTCTCGAGGAGGCGCTCTGCTTCGGATGGATCGACGGACAGATGCAGAGCATCGACGCTAAAACATATAAGAAATATTTTTCCAAGCGCCGTGAGAACAGCAAGTGGTCGGAGAAAAACAAGACGCTTGTACAAAGCCTTGAACAGCGCGGTCTTATGACCGAACTCGGCAGACAAAAGATCGAAGAGGCCAAACGAAACGGCCAGTGGGACGCACCGAAAGCTCCGGCGGTGACAGAAGAGCAGATTGCGGCGCTTTCGGAGCTGCTCAAAGCATATGAGAGCGCATACACGAATTTTCAGGCGATGTCATTGTCGGTGAAGAAAACCTACACACGGGCGTACCTTGACGCAAAGACGGAGGTGACACGCGAAAAGCGCATCGCCTGGATGGTCGACAGACTCAATAAAAATCTGAAGCCGATGTGAGAGCGGATCAGGTGACGCAAAAAAATCCCGGACGCTGACCGTAAACGACACCTTTCACGACCGGACAACTGTATAATAAGCACATCACACAAAACCTACGACGGAGCTTGCCTTTGTATGACGACAGTTTTGTATGCTGATGTGCTTTTTATTATCAATTTTTCAATGGATTTTATATCGCTTTGTCTGACTGCGAAGATTCTGGCGCTGAATCACCGCACTTTAAGATATGTGACGGCGGCGGCACTCGGTGCGCTCGGTGCGACAACGATGACGGCGATCGCCCTTGAGGGGCTGCCCGGCGCGCTCTGTACGCTTCTCCTGTCGGTGGTGATGACGCTTGTTGCTTACGGCTTTGCGTCGTTCGGACGCTTCGTGGTCCATACGATCTCGCTTTGGGGAACAGGCGCGCTTATCGGCGGCACGGTCAGTGCGCTTTGCTCTCTCGGTGATTACAGCGCGATGGATGCGGCAGTTGGCTCGGTGAATCGTCCGTGGGGCTTTATTGCCTTCGGCGTGCTTATCGCGTGGGGCGTTCTGCGCGTGATCCGTCCGAGGCTGGGGCAGCGAAACGCCGAGGTCAGCCTGACGTTAGGCGAGCGGAGCGTGACGGCGCAGGCTCTTGTAGATTCTGGCAATCTGACACTTGACCCGATCGGCGGGGATTACGTGATCTTTTTATCGATGCCGCTTGCAGGCAGGCTGCTTGGAGAACACACGGCGGCGCTTCTCGCATCGAACCGGCCCGAAGAGCTGCCGGCGGAGCTTCGGCGGCGCGTGCGTGTGGTCCCCACATCCTCGATCAAGGGCCAAAGCATCTGCTGTGCCGTTATCCCCGATACTGTGAAGGTCTTGCCGGACAAGGCGCCGCGGCGCGCGCTCGTTGCGGTCGTGGATGTACCTGACGACCATTTTGGCGGGTGTGAGATGCTTCTCCCCGCGTGTCTTGCGTAGCAAGATGCATTTGTCGCCAGTTGGTGCAAACGGCCGCAAAAGGATGTACATAGCTTGGGTTTACCATATTCTAACGCTGTGCCTCACGAACATAGGGGCGGGAAAGGACTCTGAAAGATGTTGAACAGATTCTTTTATTTTATCTCCGGATTGCTCGCGCGCTTTGGCCGCGGACGCGGCGGAGCATTTTACATAGGCGGATCACAGACGCTTCCCGCACCGCTCTCGTCACAGGATGAGGCGGCGGCGATCGCGGCTCTTCCGGAGGCGGCGGCAAGGTCGACTCTGATCGAGCATAATCTGCGCCTTGTGGTGTATGTGGCGAAGAAGTTCGAAACGCCGGGCGCAACATTGGAGGACCTTATCTCGATCGGGACGATCGGGCTTGTGAAGGCTGTGAATACATATGATGCTACAAAGAATATAAAGCTGGCGACATACGCGTCAAGGTGCATCGAGAATGAGATTCTGATGTACATGAGAAAGGCGTCCTCCCAGCGGCACGATCTTTCGATCGACGAGCCGCTGAACACCGACTGGGACGGGAACGAGCTGCTCCTTTCGGATGTGCTCGGCAGTGATGAGGACAGCGTGAGCTATGATATTGAGCGGCGAGAGGAGGAGCGTACACTGCGCGAGGCTGTGGCGTCGCTCGACAGCCGGGACAGGCAGATCATCTGTATGCGCTACGGGCTGATGGGCGAGCACGAGGAGACACAGAAGGAGGTCGCGGATAAGCTCGGCATCTCGCAGTCGTATATCTCGCGTCTTGAAAAAAGGATCATCCGCCGCCTGCGCGAGGAGATCGGTGAGAAGATTTGATGTAGGAAAATATTATGCGAGGGGGGACTTTGTGAGTTCGTT
>CAYVUJ010000027.1:0-10192 GCA_964454825.1 uncultured Lachnospiraceae bacterium
CTCTCCACACTCCTTCGAAGCGGCAGGGAGTAGGGAATGCTCCTTCGTCCGAGGAAGGACAGTATCCCCCGCCCGTGCACGCATATCTGAGCGCGGGATGTGTCCGGCGTGACGCGCTCGACGACATACAAAAATCCGTTGCACATCACGAAGCTGTCGATATCCGGAACACAGCTTCCGGCGCGAAGTACGCACTCAAACTCACCCTCGGACGAAAATTCCTCCGTGAAGCGAAGCGAAATGTAATCGTCGCAAAGGCGGCTGACCTTCATCTCACTGTCAATAAACTGAAGCACATATCCGTTCATTTCGTCCTCACTCTCACGGTATCAGGTAGCCCGGCGTGAAGCGTCCCTGAACGATAGGCGGCAACGATGTGTAGCTTCTGAACGTAAGAACAGTCTCCCCCGGAGGGAGCATGTGGAACACACATCCCTCATTCACAGAGGAGATGAGGTTATGGCCGCTCGCTTTTTTCACGTACCTGTCTCCCGGTACTGTGCTTATCAAGACGCGCTCACCGGCCGAAATCCGTGCAAGAACATTCAGGCTTTGGCTGTCACGGTTGCTCGAAAGCATGAAGTGAAGCGTGTCCTCGGGGAATTCGACCTCCATCACGAAGCCGCAGACCTCATCCCCGTCGTTTTTCACGGTGATGTCGCAGGCACCCTCCCGGAGTGCCGTCGAGAAGGCGGACGATGCAGGCAGGGACAGCGCCGACTGTGTCCGGGCGGCGCCGCCGAAGGTGATATCCCCGCCGTGGAAAAACGGCATATCGGAGAAGGCCCTGAGGCAGAATTTCTCCGCCGTATCCGTGCCGAACGGGCCCTCGGAGGAAAATGTAAGCTCCGAAGCGTACAGGGCGCGACGGCGCGTTCCGACCTCGAGGAAAAACTCCTGTCCGGGTGCGCACAGCGACAAAAGCAGCGCCTTCATATCGGCGAGTCGGCTGTGACCCGCGGTGCGCCGCGCCGCGACACCGCTCCACGCGCCTTGCGTACCTTGCGCGCCTGTTTCCGCGCCGGACCTCACCGCTCCCTCGCCCAGAAGATACCCCTCGAACACAAGCTCCGAGGAGCCGACGCGAAGCATGTCGGTGTTCTCAGAGTACATGGCCACACTGTCGGAGGTGATGCGCTTTATCTTGGGGTATCCCACATTGAGTGATGCCGCCACGGCGCGTACTCCGTCAAATATAAGCTCGCCGACATGCTCGGCTAAAAGACGCACGGGCTTTTCGTTCATGCGCCCACCACCCCTGTATAGCTCCCGAACGAAAGCTGCGCAGAGCCTTTGCCGTAGCTTTTTTCGCTGGTGATAGTGAACTCCACCGTATCACGGTCCGACGCATTGAGGCTCAGCTTGCCCGCCGAAGCCGACGCGGCCCGCAGAAAGAGCGAAAACGCCTTTCCGTCGCCGCCGAGCGGACTCAGCACGCACACGCTGAAGCGCCTCTTTGCGCTGATCTGCGGTATTTCGAGCTTTGTCGCGCCGTTATCCTTCGCTCCGAAGATCTGCGCGAGAGCGCGCGGCGAAACCGAAGCGAGGCGGCCTTTTATCTCGAGACGTGCGCCGTAGTAGATATCGCAGACGGTGTTTCCGAACATGTCACGCACATTGTGGACATTCTCCCGGATACAGATATCGACAGGTCCGACCGTCGGTCCGGCGAAATATTTTTCATCCACCGTCTCATCCTCCTCAAGTCCCTCCGGCGCAATGTAGAGATACGCCGGAAAAAGCTCAGCTCTTGTAATATTATCCGTTGTCAATATATCACTTCCCTTCGTGTTTCTTCATATGCTCAGCGCCCGGTCACGGTAAACGAGGCACTGAGGCGGTACAGCGCGCATTTCGGCAGAAACGCGGCGTCGCTTGGCGCGTTCTCCTCGTGAATGATGAGCATATCGTTTCCCTCGCCCAGCCTGCTCTCGTTTCCGTCGGACACAAGCGAGCGCCTCACGGTGAGATACATCTCCCGCACCCGGGCGAAGGAGGGCGCATAAAAGCCGAGCGTCACACGCTCGCTCCGACGGAAACGGGCAGAGGCAAGCGGCATTGTCCGCACGGTGATCGCCTCAGAGCGGCGCACAACACCGCTGCGGCTGATCTCCACACCCGGGAGGAGGGCGCCGAGCGCTTTTATGATCCTGTCCGTCATTCTCACACCTCCCCTTCCATAACTGTACGCTCCAGCCGGAGCATCCACAGCCGCGAGCAGAGTACAGCCGACAGCACACGGTAGCTCTCCGATCCGCGCGCGAGTCTCATCCCGCGTACAAATCCGCCCTTTGGCGCGCACTCGCGGCGAACACACGCCGAGGCGCGCACTCCGGAGCTGTGCACGCCGTCGTCGGAGCTTTCCTCGGCGCCGAGACGGCTGATCACCGCGCCGAGCTCGCAGATGCGCTTTTCTCCCCCGCCCGCGGCGGGAGAGAAAAGTGTGTATTTCCTTTCGAGAGAGATCATGACGGCACCGCCATTCTCCGGTGCGCGCGCAGGCGCGCCATAATGTGCTCCGGATATCCGGGGGCGAAGCTCTCCGAGAGTCCGGAGAGCGAGCGCGCTTTGATCCCCTCGGCGCCGAGGAGCGCGTAATCATGTGCCGCCATCTCGACGATGATATCCGGACAAATACCGGGGAGCGTGTCACCGCAGCGCAAGAAATCCCTCGCCCACGCCTCGGCACGGCGGAGAAGGAGGCAGAGAAGCTCGTCCTTCTCACGCTCAGCCGACGGTATTCCGAGGCGCAGCTTCAATTCACCAAGCCCCGTCATAGGCTCAGACCGTCTTTACAACGGACGCAACGCACTTGCCGTTTGCGCCTGCCTCGGCGAAGCTGATCTTGTCGCCGGCCTTTGCTCCGGGTATCGCTCTTCCGGACGGAAGTTCTTTCCAGCCGGAGATGTTCTCGCCGAGAAGCGCCGCACCGCATCCGATACGGTAAAACAGCCTATTCGAGTTGTTGGTGAGTGTGTAGTCGGCAACGATATTCGTGCTCATCGTGACGGACAGGGTGGGCGCGCTCTTTCCGATGATGGTGGTGGAGGTGTCGTCCACGAGCGCGATCAGACCGCAGCGCTCATACACCACGGTGTTGACCTTCGTTTCGACATTGCGGTCCTGCTCGAGAGACGCCTCCTTCTTGACGAAGAAGCGGACCGCGCTCTTTTCGGTGATTATCGCCATGCCGTCGGGGACGAGGGACGAGAAGAGCACCGGAATACCGCAGAGCGTACCGAACTGTCCGGTGTAGACGATCTCGCCGGAACGCGCCGCAATAAAGTCGCTGTCCTTTCTGATCTGGGAGCGTGCCGAGGCGGACATGATGATAAACAGTCCGTCCTCCACCTCACGTCCGAGGGACGCAAGGGCATCGACTACGTTTGCGTATGTGAGCGCCGAACCGGAGAAGCCGAAGCGGTTCTTTGTCTTGAGAAGCTCGGCGAAATACTCGCTTCGCACCTGATTTGCCATTACATCGGCGATACCCTCGAGAGCCACATCGATCATTGACGGGTCCTGCATGACCTCCATGTCGTTGTAGCGGAAGGTCTGCTGGTAGCGGTTGAAGGTGTAGGTCTCAGGAGTAAAGGTGAGGTTGCCGATGCTTGTGTTTGATTCGCCTCCGCCAAGTGTCTCGACGCTGCCGTCGTATGTATAGCGGTTGATGACCTTCGTCAGACCCGCGCCCTCGGCGAGGGAGGTGTCGACGGTCATGAGGGAGCGGACCTCGATCTTGGAGTCGACCAGTCCGGTAAGCTTGGATTCAAGTACAGTATTGTCGTAAACAGTGTTGCTCATTTGTTATCCTTTCTTTGTGTAAAATGTAATGTAATTTCTGATATGAGGCCTGCGCCGGCCCGCTTACGGGGCGGGGGACTGTTCCCCTGACGGGGCCGGGCAGCACTCGGGCAACAGCCCCACATGGGGCATGGAAACGGCGGCCGGGGTATGCCCTCCCGGCTCCGCCGCGGGGCATGCTACGTTGGGCTGCCGCCCAAACCCGCTTGGGGCTTTGCCCCAAACCCCAGTGGGCTTCGCCCACACCCACGATGGGCGCTGCCCCTCGACCCCGCCAAAGGGACTTCGTCCCTCTGAACTCCCGTGAGGGGTAGCATACCCAACCTCCCCGAGAGGCAATTCCCCTGCCCCTCCCCTTATTCGGGATTCCAAAGGGCCTTGTCCCTTTGGCAGGTCCATATCCATACATCGCTTGCGATGTTCAGCAGCGCCCGGCGGGGTGTGGGGCGGAGCCCCACATGGGAGCCCCCGCATAGACGGGCGGAACTCCTACCCGCGCATTATCTCCGCGAGGCGCGCGACCGGGAGCGAACGTATCTCCTCCGTCGTCAGCGTGCGCCCGCCGCCCGCCGCAGGTCCCCTCGTCCCGAGACGGCGCGCGCACTCTTCGAGCGAGCGCTCGTCGACCGTCCGTCTCAGAGCGTCGATCAGCTCCTGCTCGGACCCCTCCTCGGCAGCCTCCACCATCGGCAGAAGCTCGCCCGGGAGGGACGCCCTTTCAAGCGCCGCCGCGATCTCGAGCGTGCGCTCACGGCGCCGGCTCCTTTCGATAGCGTCGGCAAGCTCGCCCTCGAGAGCTGCAATGCGCTCAGCATAGTCCGAGGTCAGCCTCTCGGCAAGCTCCCGCGAGCGCGTCTCGATACGGTCACCGAATTCC
Source organism: uncultured Lachnospiraceae bacterium (assembly GCA_964454825.1). Taxonomy (GTDB): domain Bacteria; phylum Bacillota; class Clostridia; order Oscillospirales; family CAG-272; genus UMGS1312. Next base: position 4,682 of record CAYVUJ010000027.1, read on the forward strand.
TTCTCCCAGCGCTTCTTCGCGCCGCTGACCCGCCGGTCCGCCTCGGACTGGAGCATCGCACGAACCTCGTCGGCAGTGTATGTGCTCTTTTGCTCGCCGCAGAGCTGCGCCGCGCCGGATGCCTCCGCTGCGTCGGTGCACACAGCGCTTACTTCATTCATATCGCTCATTCTGCGCCCTCCGTCGTCAAATCATCCGTTTTTTCGCTTGCCATGCGCTCCTTCTCATCGTCCGCACTGGAGATAAACGGCAGAAGCTCGTGGATCGTGCGCCGCGAGACGATGCCGTCAAGCTTCGCCGCCACGTCGGCCGTCTGCTCCACATTGCCCGGAACATTGCGCGAGAAGCGCGCGCGCACCTTCGACCAGTCGAGCCGCTCGCCCATCACGCCGAGGACCGAGGAAATCAGCTCCCAGCGCCGGCCGAGCGCCTTTCGGAAATACTGCTCGGTGACCGCGACACGGTTGTCGAACGCCGCCATCCGGTACCGCAGCGCCGTGCCGGAGAGATTCCCTCCGGTGAAAGTGCGGTCCATGAGGTCCACCGTGCTCGAGAAACGGTAGATATCCCTTGCGATGCGCTCCTTGAGGTTCTCCACATACGCGTCATTTGTGTTCTTGGTGAGCCAGCGCGCGTCCCCGCCCTCGTCGACGAGGAGGACCCGCTCGCGGCGGAATCGCTCGACATCCTCAGAGGTGGTGCCGCCCATGCCGGAGATCACCAGATAGCTGTCTGCGAACAGCTCGAAGTCGTTGACGCTTGCGCTCTCGAGCCTGTTGTATGCGTCGACGAGCGTGAGCACAGGCTCGAAATCCCCCGTCATATCGCGGTTATTGCGATAGATGTTGACCGGAACCATGCCGAAGAAATGCTCGCGCTCGCCGGTCTTTTCAAGCACCAGACCGTCGCCGAGCGCCGACGCGCCCCGGACGCGGTAGGTCTCCACCGCATCGGCGGTGGAGACCTCGGCAATGTAGTCCTTCTCCCATTTCGGGATGTAGAAGCGGATCGCCGCCTCCATTTCCCCGTCGAGCTGCGCACTCTCCACGGGGATAACGGACATGCTGTCCACCACGCTGAAGCGCGGCATGCGATCCTCATCGACCCAGATAAGCTCCGCCGCGCGGCCGTAGACCGACATATCCCGGGCAAGGGCGCTGTTTGCGAACGCCTCGTCGTTATATGCCGAGATCGCCGTCACGCGCGCAAGCGTCTCGGGGTCATCGGAGGAATAAGCCACGGGCACACCGATGAAGTAACCCACGGTGCTGTCCGTAATGCTCCTGCAGAAATTGTTGACGAGACGGTTATCAGGCTTAGTCTGATCCCTCACGCCGTCGAGGATGCTGTGACGTCCGTCGTAGTAGTCGCCGAGGCGTCTCAGCCGCGCAAGTTCGCCGAAGCGAAAGCGCGCAATACTTTCTTTTATCTTCGCAGTATCCAATATAAATTGTATCCTTTCGAGAAATTTTTTTCGCACAGCTCATGGTGTGCCGCTTTCGATGAGGTTTGTGCAAACCCTGTTTTGGGGGTCCGGGGGACAATGTCCCCCGGCGGGTCCGGGCAGAGCCCGGCGGAGGTTTGGAGGCGGCGCCTCCAACATAGCAGGTGTCCCCGCCCGAGGGCGAAGCCCGAGTGGCAGACAGAATTTGTGCTTTACTTCATCGCTGTGTACAGACTTCTTTTGCGCTCAGGCTTACGCCTTTCGCGTGGGAGCATGAAATGTTGGGGTTTCACCCCAAACCCCAGTGGGCTTTGCCCACACCCAGCAGGGACTTCGCCCCTGCACCCCACCAAAGGGACTTCGTCCCTCTGGACTCCCGAAACGGGGTCTGCACAGACTTGGTTGTTGGTTGCGCTTGTGTTTCGCCTAAAGTCCGAGAGCACTCTTGTCGAACGTGCGCAACGCTCCGTGCCGCAACGGCTCGGTCGCGTACCGCAGCGCCGCCATCGCGTCGTCGTTTACGCACACCGGCGTGTCGAAATACTCTCCGCTCGACTCGCTTCGCTGCCACCTCCACTCTCCGATCTCCCTGAGCGTATTCACGCACGACGCGTCGATGATAAGACCGTGGTTCTTCAGCCAGTCGATCTGCGCCGACACGCTGCTTGGTCCCTTCTTCACACCCGATGCGCGAAATCCCGCTCTGCGCCATGTCTTTATCCTGTCCGGCTCTGCGCTGTCGCAGTACATGGGGAGGCTCCTTTCTATCCCCATCGCCTCCGCCTCCCTGATGATCTCGGCGGTGTCAAGCCCGCGCACATACAGTTCGCGAAGAACACAGAGCGCGCCGTCGTGCATCCCCACCTCGAGAATGCAGTCAGCATGATTGAAGCCGAAATCCTGAGCGTACCATACCGTGTCGAAATCCGCCCTCCTCAGCTCGGCGACCTTGTAATGCGGCAGGATCAGACCCTCGCCGCTCTCTCCCCACTCGCCGAGCGCATATACGCGATAGCCATCGGGATCGTACTCGCGCCTGCGCTCCATGCGCCGGGCGAAATCTGCGTCGATAAAGCGGTTTTCACCGAATACACTGCGCGAGATGAACACATCCCCGCAGGGGGCGGCGTCGAAAAATCGCCGCTTGATCCAGTGGCTCTGGCTCACGGGATTGAAGGTCATCGTTATCTGATAGTAAAGCTCCGGATTGAGAGAGGTAAGATCCCCGCGCAAACGGTCGTCGAGAATGTCGAGATCGTGCTCGTCGAGCTCGGTCGCCTCCTCGATCCATATCCACGTCAGCTTGCCTTGGGTGAAGGACACGGATTTGATCCGCTCGAGCGCGGCCGCACCGTTGACGCCGCGGAAAATGACGCTGTTTCCGGTCGTTTTCGCACAGAGGACCATGCGTTCCTCGCTGATACGCCAGAAATCGCTCCACCGCTCGCCGTACACACGCCGGACCGCGCCGCAAAGCTCCGCAAATGCGCTCGTACGTGCCGAGCTCTCCGTCTTTCGCACCACCATCAGATTCGCGCCGCGATACCTCGGGTCGGCGAGGCGTATCACAAGGTCCTGCGCGGCGTTGAAGCTCTTCCCGGAGCCCGCCGAGCCGCAGAACAGGCGATATCTCGCCCGCGAGGCGTTCGCTTCGCGGAAAACAGGGTTGAAGCCGACATCCACGCGCTTATCCATCGGCATCTCCGTAGTCGTAGTTGACGGTCAGCGAGAGCGCACCGTCATCCCTCGACCGGCGAGCCGCGGCGATGGCGCGGTACTGCTCGAGCGCACGGAGCTTGTCCGCAATCTTCACCTCACCGGATTCGGTATCCGCGAAGGCGATGCGCTCGTATTCCCGGAGGATGCGCTCCTCGATCCGCTCGTATGACGGCACGGTGTCCTCCTTTGCGCCCGGGGCGGCAGCGTTTTCGGAGTCTGACAGAACAAAGCTGTGAGCACAGAGAGCACGCGAAGCAGTCACGGTATCATCCGAATGCTCAGGATGCAAAGAGTCAGAGACACTATCACAGTGTGTCTCCCGGACAGGGTCAAGGGAGAGTGGCACAGCCGCGCCGTCCGGTGCCTCCGGGATGCCGCACGGGGCGGTGGCGGCGTTTTCCCGGAGAATTTCGGCACGGACGAACGCATGGACGTCGTCGCGTTCAAGGAGACGGCTCGCCCTCGCAAATGAGGTGCGTCCCTCGAATCCCGCGGCGGCGCACGAGCGCTTTACGGACAGTGTGCGGGCGAAACACAAGGCGAATTTTCTTTCGTCCGGTGTTATTTTTCGCACTCCCTTCTTTGCGAACATATGTTCGTTTTCGGTCCGAAAAAAATCCGCACATACGCGGTAGTGGGAGAAGCGCTCCCGTCGCATCGGACGCCGTTCGAACATTTGTTCGCTTCGTTGGATATATTATAGCACAAAAGAAAAAGCTTGTCAACCCCCCTGAAAAAAGTGATCTGCGCGGGGGGCTTGACAAGCCCGGATAGCCTGTGATATAAGGGAAGTCGGGGTGATGGGAATCGCACGGAGACAAAGAGCTGTGCGGACACTCCCGCCGGCTTTTCACTCGCAGGCGGGGCATACCCGAACTCCATTGAGGAGCGATTTCATGTCCCCTCTCAAAAGTTTTTGAAGGGGATGCGCGTGCCGATCCGCAGGTCGGCCGGAAACTTTTTTCAAAAAGTTTCCCCTCGCATCTTCCTTCACTCCTTCACCAAATACCACCTCGCGGCGAACTTGTCGCGGCGCATCGACACCTCGATGCCGTCGCGAAGCGCCTGTCCCGAGAATCGCTCGCCCGAGAGGCGGTCGACATACGTCGCCGACGCGTCCGCGCGCGCAATCTTCAGCTTGTAGCTTGCAGGGTTCTCCACCTCATTCTTGATCTGCACAAATGAGAGCAGGATTCGTCCCGCATCACCGTCCGTGTAGTAGAACGCCACATTGTCGCCGTATTCCTTCGGGCTCAGGAGCCGGTAAAAATCGCCCGTGCGGATAAGGTCCTCATACTGCTTGTACTCGGCGATCTGCTTCGGGATCATCGAGCGGATATTGTCGTCAATATTCAGAATGTGCAGCTCGTATCCGAGCATTCCCTGAATCGCCACGCCGAAGCGGTACGCCATCTCCGCCTCATTCCCCCACGGATTCGACACGTGACAGCTCATGACAGCCGGCGGATACGCAAGCTCCGCACCGTACTGCATCACCGTACGCCACTCCGGATTCGTCGCATCGCTCGTCCAGATCATATCGCTGAACTTCATCATGCCGAGATCGTAGCGTCCGCCGCCGCCCGAGCAGGTCTCGATCACGATTTCGGGGAAGCGGCTGCGGAACCAGCGAAGAAGCTCGTACACGCCGAGCACGTAGCGGTGAGGCACCTCGCCCTGATGCTGTGCGTCGAGGGCGGAGCTTGCCACGTTTGACAAATGGCGGTTCATGTCCCACTTGATGTAGTCAAACGGCACATCGCCGAGGGTCGCCTCGAAGCTTTGCTTGAGATACTCGACCACATCGGGATTCGACATGTCGAGCACAAGCTGACTGCGCGAAAGTCCGGTCTTTCGCCCCGGTACGCCGAGAGCCCACTCCGGATGCGCGCGGTAGAGATCGGAGTCCGGATTGACCATCTCCGGCTCGATCCAGATGCCGAACTTCACACCCTTTGCCTTCACCTGCTCGACAAATGGCTTGAGGCCGTTTGCAAAGCGGTCGGGATTCGCATACCAGTCGCCCAGTCCGGCGTGATCCCCCGTGCGCTTGCCGAACCAGCCGTCGTCCATCACGAGCATGTCGATGCCGTTTTGGGCTGCCTTCGCCGCAAAGTCCACGAGCACCTTCTCGTCGATGTCAAAATAGCACGCCTCCCAGGAGTTGAGCACCACCGGGCGCGGCAGTGCGGCGTGATGCGGCATGATGCACTCACGTGTGAAGCGGTGGAAATTGCGCGACATCTGACCGATGCCGTGAGCGCTGTACGTCATCACCGCCTCGGGAGTCTCGAAGCTCTCGCCGCACTCCAGCTTCCACGAGAAGTTCTCGCTTCCGATACCGAGCT
>CAYVUJ010000028.1:0-10105 GCA_964454825.1 uncultured Lachnospiraceae bacterium
TCGAGGGGCGGCGCCCCTCGTGGGTTTGGGCAAAGCCCAACATCGCATGCTTGCGCGCGAAGGACGCAAGTCCGAGCGCAAATGGAGTCTGTGCCTCACCTTATCACTGTGCAAAAACCGGGGTTGCCCTCGGACTTATGTCCTCGGGCGGACACTTGCTACGTTGGGGCAGCGCCCCAAACCCCAGTGGGGCGCTGCCCCACACCCCGCCGGGGGACATTGTCCCCCGGACCACCGGATATTGGGTTTGTACAGACTCAACAAACATACAAACAACAGGAGTTTCATATGCCGAGAAATTACGTTGATCAGGACAGCGTGCGAATAAAGCCCGTGTCCTTCTGCACTGTGAGTGCCGAACTTTACTCCGGCGAACACTTCGATGAGTTAGAGGTGCGCCGTCTCTTCCCGCTTTCCGGCGCAGAGGAATATATCTCCCTCCTCGATAAGGACGGAAACGAAAAAATGATCATCCGCTCGATCGCCTCGCTCGATCCCGAAAGCGCGTCGGCGGTAAGAGCGTGCCTCGACGATTACTACCGCATCCCGAAGATCGAGGCAATCAATGAATGTGTCGATAAAAACGGCGCCGTGAGGTTCACCGTGGTCACAAACTACGGCCCCTGCGTATTCAATGTGAAAAACCGGCACTCCGACATCAAGCTCTTTTACGGAAAAAGAGTCATGATGAAGGATGCAAGCGACAACCGGTACGAAATACCCGATGTGTACGCGCTCGACAGAAAGAGCATGCGTATCATGTCCGAGTACCTCTGATACCCGAAAAATACATCTTGCCGCACCGCGGCAGAAACGGAGATAAAGAATGAAGCTTATCCTTGCAATCGTAAACAACGATGACAGTGCCATGGTCGCCGGGGCGTTGTCCCGCGAATATTTCACCGTCACCAAGCTGTCGACGACCGGAGGCTTTCTTATGGTCGGCAACACCACTCTTCTTATCGGCACCGAGGATAACCGCGTCGACCGCGCGATCGAAATACTGAAGGAGAACTGCTCGACACGGACAAAGGAGGCTCAGCCGCTCGGCTCCGGACTGAAGGATTCCTCCCTTCCGGAGACTGTCGAGGTGCGCGGCGCCGCCGTGTTCGTTCTCGACGTAGAAAAGCATATTAAGTTCTGACATGCCGGACATTCTTAGATTTTCGGCGGGAGATCTGCTCGAGCTTAAAAAGCCCCACCCCTGCGGGGGGAGGCTTTTCGCGGTTTTACGGGGAGGAACGGATGTGCGTATCGTCTGCCGGACATGCCAAAGGGATGTCACCGTACCGAGGATGAAGCTCGAAAAGAATATAAAAAAAGTGATTCACACAGAGCCGACCGAGGGATAGCTCCCGGCCGTATCCGTGCGTCACCGTAAGGGCCGGAAGCGGCTCATTTCCCCAAGGAAAGGAGACCTTTGCCAAGAGCAAAGGCATGATCAAAATAATGGACAGTGCAAAAAACAAAGTCTCCGAAGAGATCGGAGCCGGTGTATCCGAAAACAGCTGCGCCGAAATACCAAGCGCCCCCGTGCTCCGGGACATCCCCTACGGTGTGGGGCCGAAGGCGTTCTGGCGGCGTACCCTGCGCGAGCGCAAATATCTGCTGATCTGCTTCTTTTTGCCCGCGCTTCTGATGTGGCTGACATACATAACAATGAAGGTTTATCCGTTCGGTGAGGAGAGCGTCCTTGTGCTTGATCTCAACGGACAGTATGTATATTTCTTTGAGGCTCTGCGGGACATTATACACGAGGGTGGAAGCCTGCTCTACTCCTTCCGCCGGGCCCTTGGCGGTGAATTCATCGGAATCATCGGATACTATCTCGCAAGCCCGTTCTCGATCATCCCCGCGCTGCTTCCCGACGCGATGATGACCGAGGCTCTGCTTATCATGTTCCTTCTGAAAACGGGACTTTGCGGCCTGACCTTCGGCATCTATATCGAGGCAACGCGAAAGATCAGAAACCGCAGCGCCACGGTGATATTCTCCACGCTGTACGCGCTGTGCGCCTATGCGGTGGTGATGCAGAACAACACCATGTGGATCGACAACCTCATATGGCTCCCGATGGTCCTGCTCGGCATCGAAAATCTCATAAAGCACGGCAAATTCAAGCTCTATGTGATATCGCTCGTGTTTTGTATAATGTCGAATTTCTACATCGGCTACATGATGTGCATTTTCTCGCTTCTGTACTTTTTCTTCTACTTTTATTCCCTCTCCGAAGAGGAGCGAAATCCCCTGGGAACAAAGGGCTTTTTCGTCCGGCGCTTCGTGCGCTTCGGCGCCTTCTCACTCCTTGCGGTGGCGATATGCGCCGCAATGGTGTGGGGCTCATACTACTCGCTGACCTTCGGAAAGACCGAGTTCACCAACCCCTCCTACGCTGTTAAGCAGAGGTTCGATTTCCTCGACCTCGCCTCGAAGATGTACTTCGGCTCCTACGATACAGTGCGGCCGGATGGCTGGCCGTTCGTCTACTGCGGAATGCTCTCGTTCATTCTGCTCCCGCTCTATTTCTTTGCCAAAAAGGTGACGCTGCGGGAAAAGATCGCCCGCGTGCTCCTCTGCCTCGTGATCGTGTTCAGCTTCAACACAAGCACGATCGACATGTTCTGGCACGGGATGCAGCGTCCGAACTGGCTCAACTACCGATACAGCTTTATGCTGGTGTTTATATTCCTGGTGATGGCGTACAAAGCCTTCGAGGAGATACGTGAAATCGGTTACCGCGCCGTTTTCGCCTCCGCCGGGGTGATCACCCTTTTTCTGTTCATCCTCCAGCGCGAGGAATACAAGAATCTGCCCGATCTCGGCGCTGTGTGGGCGTCGCTCGGCTTTATCATCGCATATCTGCTGCTGCTTCGCGCCTCCACATGGAGCAATGCCGCCATCAGGCGGACCGCGTCCCTCGTTCTGTGCATTCTTGTCTCCTTCGAAGCGTACACGGCGTCGCTCTCGAACCTCGTTGCGCTCGACGCCGATGTGGTCTTCTCCAACCGGACGGGATACCGCGATTTCATCGACAAATACCAGCCGGTCGCCGACTGGCTTCACGAATATGACGACGGCTTCTACCGCACGGAGAAAACATATCACCGCAAGACGAACGACAACATGGCGCTCGGCATATTCGGTGTTTCGAACTCCACATCCACTCTCAACAAGAAGATGATCGACCTGCTCGCGAACTACGGGATCGCGTCGAAGTCGCACTGGTCGAAATATCTCGGAGCGACCGAGGTATTCGACACGCTCTTCGGCATCAAATATGTGCTCTCGCCGAACAGCAGTGACACAAGTTCGCTCTACACCGAGGTCGGTTCCGTAAACAATGTCGGGATATACCAGAATCCGTACGCTATGTCCGTCGTCTCCGGCGTGAACGAAGCACTGCGCGATCTCGACATCTCCTCGGATGACAGAGAATCGGATTCCCCGTTCGAGATAATGAATGCGACTGTCACCGCAATGCTCGGTGAGGAGAACAAGATCGAGCTCTTCAAGCCGATCGAAACTGACCGTATCACCGAAAACGAGGCGACGCGGACGACCAGCTCCGGTCACCTCAAATGGACGAAGAACCCGAAGGATTCGGAGGAGTCGTACGTTCTCCTCACCTTCACGGCGACGACAAGCGATCCGGTGCTCATGTTCCTCCCCTCGGATTTCCCGCGCGAATGCAAGCTGTATGTCAACTCCAGCGCAAATGACACGTATTTCTCCGGCGAGCGGTGCCGTGTCCTCGATATCGGCTCCTTCACGCCCGGAGACGAGGTCAGCGTCAAGCTTGTTCTCAAGAACAGCGATCTCTACATCAAATCCGGCGAGGAATATTTCTATACGCTCGACAAGGAGCTGTTCGAGGCCACCGCGCCGCGGCTGAACACGAGCCCCTTCAACATCCGCGAATACTCGGAGGACATGCTCAGCGGTACAATCCACATCCTCCCCGGCGAGGAGCTCGTTTACACCTCCATACCCTACGACAAGGGCTGGAAGATAGAAGCAAACGGCGAGAATGTGGAAAGCTTTGAGATCCTCGGCGGTCTGATGGCGTTCAGGCTCAACGCTGGCAGCTACAACCTCACCATGAAGTACCGCCCGGACTGCGCGATCTACGGAAGCATGATCTCCGGCGGCGCACTTTTGGTCTTTGTCGCGATCTGTGTTATCGACACGGTCACGAAAAACAAGCGCCGCCGCCGTGGCGCTGTCGAAGCGTTCGAGGCGCTCGCTGCCGGAAACGGTGAGGACGACATCGGCCTCGCCGAGCTCGGAATAAGCGACATCGCGCCCGGTGCGGCGGACATCCCCGCTGTTCCGGATGTCCCTGCTGTTCCGGATATCCCCGCCATTTCGGCGATCCCCGACGTCCCGGAGATTCCGGAGAGCGCCGACGACATCGCAGACAGCGGCGCCAAAGAGGATGGTGATACACTGTGATCGCCTGTCTCAGCGGCAAGCTGCTCTTTGCGGACCCGGTCGCCATGACCTGCGTCGTGGACTGCGCCGGAGTCGGATATCTCGTCACGGTAACGGCAAACACCCTGTCAAAGCTTCCTCCGGCAAACGAAGGGGGAGGGAGTGAAGTCCGGCTGTTCACCCACATGCAGATCAGCACGCAGACCACCGCCGCCGACGTGACGCTCTACGGCTTTCTCGATCAGCGTGAGCTTGATTTCTTCCGTCTGCTGATCACCGTACAGGGCGTCGGGCCGAAGGCGGCGATGGCACTGCTCTCACTCTACGATCCGGATTCGCTCGCGCAGATCATAGCAAATGAGGATGTGCGCTCCATCTCGAAGGCGAGCGGCATCGGCTCAAAGACCGCCGCGCGCATCGTGCTTGAGCTGGCGGAAAAGGTGCAAAAGCTGTTCCCGACGCTTTCCGGAGGCATGACTGTGTCTCCGAAAGCGCCGAAGCGCGCCGTCCGATCCGCGAATTCTCCGTCCGTTGCGGATGCGCGGGATGCGCTGATGGTACTCGGCTATTCACAGGCCGCTGTCAGTTCCGCGCTCGCCGAATGCGATCCCACGTTAGCCACCGACGACCTGATCCGCGCGGCGCTCGTTGTCCTCAGCGCAAAGTAAGTGTGCTCAATGGAAAGTAAATGTGCTCAGTGGCCGCGCGGCGCGCACACGGCACTGTGGCAACGATATGACGGTAACCGCACAGCGTCCGCATGCAGTATCGCAGCGGCGATGTGCGCCGATCGGCCGGTGCGGGCGTTATGAGGCAGTGTTTGCACACAATATTCAATGAAAGGAGTCTCCAGTGGACGATTTCGATTTTGAAAGCAGAATAGTAGCAAGCGATCTCACCGCGGAGGATGTGGAGAATGAGACAAATCTGCGTCCCTTCGCGATGGACGAATACATCGGCCAGGAGAAGGTGAAGGAGCTGCTCGGCATCTCGCTGAACGCTGCCAAGCTGCGCGGCGACTGCCTTGAGCACGTGCTCCTGCACGGACCTCCGGGGCTCGGAAAGACCACGCTTGCCGGAATAATCGCCGCTGAGCTCGGCGTCAATTTCCGCGTCACCTCCGGACCGGCGATCGAAAAGCAGGGCGATCTTGCGGCACTGCTCACGAATCTCGGCGAGGGAGACGTGCTCTTCATCGACGAGATACACCGCCTCTCCCGGACCATCGAGGAGATACTCTACTCCGCGATGGACGATTTTGTCCTCGATATTATAATCGGCAAGGGGCCGGCGGCACGTTCGATCCGCGTCCCGCTCGCGCATTTCACTCTGATCGGCGCGACCACCCGTGCGGGACAGCTCACCCGTCCGCTTCGCGACCGCTTCGGTCACCAGATGAAGCTTGAGCTGTACACCCCCGGGGAGTTAGCCCGGATCGTCAGACGAAGCGCCTCGATACTGTCGATCCCGATCACGGACGAAGGCGCTCTTGAGATCGCTTCCCGAAGCCGCGGTACTCCGAGAATCGCCAACCGTCTGCTAAAGCGTGTGCGGGATTTCGCGCAGGTGAAGGGATCGGGCGACATAACGCTCGAGATCGCAAACGCCGCCCTTGCCATGCTCGAGATCGACGAGCTCGGGCTTGACAATTCCGACCGCCGCATGCTCCGCACGATCATCGACTTCTACAGCGGAGGTCCGGTGGGGCTCGAAACGCTCGCCGCCACCATCGGTGAGGAGGCGGTGACGTTGGAGGATGTATACGAGCCGTATCTGATGCAGATCGGTTTTCTCTCCCGCACGCCGCGCGGCCGGTGCGCCACGCGCATGGCATACGAGCATCTCGGGATCGCGTATGGCGATGCGGACAGAGGCGCCCCCGGCGATTTCGGTCAGCTCGGCATGCTCGAGGAATAGGCAAGCTCCGCTTTGTCGGATATTGCCCGCCGGGGAGAGTGAAGTTGTTCGTGTTTTCCCCTGCAAAAAATGTTTTTTTATATTTTTTTCTATTGACAAATTGCAGGAAAAGAAGTATAATACCTGCAGATGGGCAAAGGCGTTCATCTTACTGCGGAGTTTTTCTCCTCAGTGGGATGAGCGTCTTTTCTTCTTCATCAGTCGCAATAAAATAGATGGCAAGGGCAATGGCGTCTTTGGTCGGGGGTATTCCCTGCCCACAGACGCCATTTGCCGTATCTTTGCCGTATCTTTGCCGTATCTTTGCTGTATGGCGCGTCACCGATTGGTGGCGGTAAATCCTTCCGGTATACGCCGGGAAACAGATCGGAGAATTTATTATGTGTTCAGTTATGGGCTTTTGCGGCGGCGACGCATCTCTTGAAGAATTCAAAAAGGGCTTTGAACGTACCGTATCCCGCGGACCGGATGACAGCCGCATCGTAGATACCGGAAAGGGCCTTATCGGCTTCCACCGTCTCGCGATCATGGGGCTGACTGACGAGGGCATGCAGCCGTTCTCGCTTGACGGAAGCTATGCTGTGTGCAACGGCGAGCTGTACGGATTCTCCAAGCTGCGCGACGAACTGAAGGACAAAGGCTACACCTTCAAGAGCGACAGCGACTGCGAGATACTGCTTCCCCTCTACCGTGAGTACGGAGTCGGAATGTTCGCAATGCTCGACGCGGAGTTCGCCTGCATCATATACGACGGCGAGACAGGCGAATACATCGCCGCGCGCGATCCGATCGGGATCCGTCCGCTTTACTACGGATACAGCGAGGCGGGATCGGTCGTCTTTGCGAGCGAGGCGAAAAACCTCGTCGGACTCTGCGGCGAGATCCTCCCCTTCCCTCCCGGACACTATTACAAGGGCGGCGAGTTCGTGCAGTACACCGACATCACCGCCGTGGACGAGGTCATTCACGACGATCTCGATACCGTATGTGCCACCATCCGCGAAAAGCTGACGGCCGGGGTTGAAAAGCGCCTCGTCTCCGATGCGAAGGTGGGCTTTCTCCTCTCCGGAGGACTTGATTCATCACTCGTATGTGCAATCGCCCAGCGCCGCTCGGACACACCGATCCGCACCTTTGCGATCGGCATGAGCGAGGACGCGATCGACCTGAAATATGCGCGGCAGGTGGCAGACTTCATCGGAAGCGACCACACCGAGGTGTACATGACGCCAGACGAGGTCATATCGAGTCTCGAAGAGGTCATCGCGCTCCTCGGAACCTTTGATATCACAACGATCCGCGCGAGCATGGGCATGTACCTTGTGTGCAAGGCGATCCACGAGACGACAGACGTGCGCGTGCTCCTCACGGGAGAGATATCCGACGAGCTTTTCGGATACAAATACACCGATTTTGCACCGGATGCCGCCGCGTTCCAAGCTGAGAGCGTCAAGCGCGTGCGGGAGCTTCATTCATATGACGTGCTCCGCGCCGACCGGTGCATCTCCGTGAACTCGCTCGAGGCGCGCGTCCCCTTCGGCGATCTGGATTTCGTGCGCTACGTCATGTCAATCGACCCGGAGATGAAGCTGAACACATACGGCAAGGGCAAATACCTCCTGCGCCGCGCCTTCGACGTCGACGCATATCTGCCCGAGGAGATCCTGTGGCGCGAAAAGGCGGCCTTCTCCGACGCGGTGGGACATTCGATGGTCGATTACCTCAAGGAGTACGCCGAGGGGAAATACAGCGACGAGGAGTTCGCCTCGCGCTGCGAAAAATATGACTATGCCGCCCCGTTCACGAAGGAATCGCTTCTCTACCGCGAAATCTTCGAGAAATACTATCCGGGGCAGGCGAAAATGATCCCCGGCTTCTGGATGCCGAACAAGGAGTGGGAGGGATGTGACGTGAACGATCCGTCCGCGCGCGTGCTCTCCAACTACGGAGCAAGCGGCAAGTAACGGGGGTGCCTCCGCATCCCCGCAATCGCGGGGGCTCTGCCCCCGTAACGCGCCGGGCGCTGCCCGGACCCGCCAAAGGAACAAGTCCCTTTGGAATCCCGACTAAGAGGGAGTTAGGGTAAGTACCCCAAAATGAAGCGACGCGGAAGTGGCGCGCACGTGCTCAAAGCACAGCCACACACTGCGCGGTCACCACACATCACACATACAACACATTCAGGAGAAATATAATGAACAAGATCACAATGCTCTATGAGGGCAAAGCAAAAAAGGTATGGTCGACCGAGGACAGCGAGCTCCTCATCGTCGACTACAAGGATGACGCGACCGCGTTCAACGGTCAGAAGCGCGGAACGATAGCCGGCAAGGGCGAGATCAACAACCGCATGAGCAACATGCTCATGAAATATCTCACCGACGGCGGCGTGGCGACCCATTTCGTCGAACAGCTCTCGCCGCGCGAGACGCTCGTGCGCCGTGTAACCATTGTGCCGCTCGAGGTGATAGTGCGAAACATCGCCGCGGGATCCTTCTCCCAGCGCTACGGGGTTGAGGAGGGTGTCGAATTCGCCGCCCCGACCGTGGAGTTTTCCTACAAGAACGACGAGCTGGGTGATCCACTCCTCAACTCACGTCACGCAGTCGCACTCGGCCTTGCGACAAGCGAAGAGATCGACAAGATCGAGCAGGCCTCGCTCAAAATCAATGAGCTTCTTCGTGCACTGTGGGCAAAATGCGGCGTGACGCTTGTGGACTTCAAGCTGGAGTTCGGCCGCACCTCGGACGGTGAGATCATCCTCGCCGATGAGATATCCCCCGACACCTGCCGTCTGTGGGACAGCGAGACGAAAAAGAAGCTCGACAAGGACCGCTTCCGCCGCGATCTCGGTGGCGTCGAGGATGCATACACCGAGATCATGGGCCGGCTGAGCGCCCTCGGCGTTTGAACACCCCCGGTGTTTGAACGCCCCCGGTGTTTGAGCGCCCTCGGCGTTCAAACGCAATCATCGGAAACAGCGCACAGTAGCAGTACAAAGTTCAAACAAAGTGGGCGCGCAGACCGGACGGCGTGAGGCGCGCGGAATCGATTGGAGTTTTATGAAATTCACAAAAATGCACGGACTCGGTAACGACTACCTCTACGTCTACGGCGAGGTGCCCGCCGACATTGCCGAGCTCTCGGTACGTCTTTCCGAGCGCCATTTCGGCGCGGGCTCGGACGGGATGATCTACATCTCGCCGTCCGAAATGGCGGATTTTGCGATGCGTATTTTCAACGCCGACGGAAGCGAGGCAAAGATGTGCGGAAACGGCATCCGCTGTGTCGGCAAATACGTGTATGACCGCCACTACACCGACAAGACCCATCTGACAGTCGACACTCAGTCGGGGATCAGGACCCTCGACCTTGAGGTAAAAGACGGCGCGGTAGCAAGCGTCACCGTAGACATGGGAAAGGCTGTAATCTCTGAGCAGATGGAGGTCTGCGGAGCACAGCTCATCCCGGTATCCGTGGGGAATCCGCATGCGGTGATATTCGTCCCCGACGCGGACAGCGCCCCGGTAGAATCGCTCGGTCCGAAGATCGAGCACAGCGACGATTTCCCAGGCGGAGTGAATGTGGAATTTGTCTCTGTCGAGGGCGAAAACGCCCTTCGCATGCGGGTCTGGGAGCGCGGAAGCGGCGTCACCATGGCGTGCGGCACAGGCGCGTGTGCGAGCACGGCGGCGGCGGTCGCCCGCGGACTTTGCGCAAGAAACACTCCGATATCGGTGCGCCTCGACGGCGGAAC
>CAYVUJ010000029.1:0-10093 GCA_964454825.1 uncultured Lachnospiraceae bacterium
AAATAAGTCGTAATCTGACGCTTTTTAACGCCAAAAACTTTCAAATGAAGGTAAAAACAAACTTTGAGGTCTGTGCACAAGGGATGCACAGACTTTTTTGTTTGTGCAACAAAATCAAGCACAGCCAATCCCTCACATGGGATTCCAAAGGGACTTGTCCCTTTGGCGGGGCGTGGGGCGGCGCCCCACAAATCGGCCTTCGATGTTACAAATTGTTCATATCATTATCTGAAATCCCAATTGCAATAAGCCATCGATGGTGATAAAATATAATCGATAACACTGCGAACATCCGCGCCCGCGCGCGGCTACAGGAGGTATATAATGCACAAACTGACCACCACGCTTGAACCGTTTGCCACAACGCTGTTCAACAGTCCCGACGACAGCCTCTGCGTCAAAACAGCCAACGCGCTGCTCGCCGCCGCAAAGGTACAGCCGCTCAAGCTCGACGCCGATCTCGGTCTTTGCTACGCAGACCAGACTTTGGCTGTCGGCTACACCTACGGCACGGGGATATACTGCAACGAATATAAGATGAACAAGCTCATAGAAGAACACCCCGAGGACGCCGAGGAGCTCATCTTCATCCGTGACAACATCTGGGATTATGTCGGCGCCGTCGCTACCAAAAAATATTTCGACGTCACCGACAACGAGCTTGTCGACAACACCGTCCTTTGGGGCGGAACATGGTGCGGCCACGCGGTCCCGAACCTCATCGACGCCGCAAAATACGGCACCGACGGCATCCGCGCGAAGGTTGAGAAATACCGCGCGGAAAATCCCGGCAAGGACGATTTCTACGATTCGATCAACACCGTGATGGACACGATCGACCTCCTCGGCAAGAGATTTCACGATATGGCAGCGGAAATGCTCGGGGACGACACTATCACCGAAAGACAGCGTAAGAACCTCGAGATCATCCGCGAAACCTTCACCCACGCGCCGAAATCCCCGTGCAGGACCTTCCCCGAGGCATGCATCGTATATGTGATGATCTACACCTTCGACGGCATCGATTCGCCCGGGTATTTCGACCAGTATATGTACGAATTCTGGAGCGCGACCGAGCCTTCGCTCAGACGCGAATATCTTGAAAACATCTGGGAGTTCTTCCACAACACGAGAACGTGGAATCTCTGCATCTGCGGCTCCGACGAAAACTGGAACGACCGTACGAACGACCTCAGCCTTGAAATTCTCGACATTACCGCGAAATACAAATATCAGACTCCGAACCTGACGCTGCGCTGCCACCGCAACACCCCCGAAAGCGTTCTCCGCGCGGCATACCGTGCGATCGCAACCGGCTGCGGTATGCCGACCTTCTACAATGACGAGGCGGTCTGCCCCGCGCTCGAGCGGCTCGGCATTCCTCCGCACGACGCCCACCTCTACGTCATGAACGGCTGTAATCAGATCGACATTCAGGGCAAGAGTCACATGGGGCTCGAGGACGGCGAGGTCAACATCGCGATGGCAGTCGAGCTCACGCTCCACAACGGCATGAGCGAGAAAAAGGGCAAGAAATTCGGCATCGAGACGGGCGATCCGTGCGATTTCAAGGACTTCGATGAGTTCTTCGCCGCGTTCATGCGTCAGCTTGACTATCTCACCGACAAGTCTACTGCAATGTCCAACAAGGGACAGCGCGGACTCGCGGAGGGAACGGCAAATCCGCTTCGCAGCGCCTTTATCGAGGGCTGTATCGAAAAGGGTGTCGACTACAAGTCCGGCGGTCCGCTATACGGTCACGGACAGATCCTCGCGGAGGGCGTCGCGGACGCGATCGATTCCGTCGCGGCGGTCAAGAAATACGTTTACGATGAGAAGCGCTTCACTATGGCCGAGCTCGTGGATGCGCTGAACAACGATTTCGAGGGCTATGAGGACATGTATCTCACCCTCAAAAACTCCGATTGCAAATTCGGCAACGACAACGACTATGTCGACGAGCTCGGCGCCGAGATCATCGATCATTTCAACAAAAGACTCCTCGCCACGCCCACATACCGCGGCGGCTTCTTCGGCGGCGGATGCTCGCCGTATGTCCGCGCGGCAATGAACGGACGTGCCGCCTCCGCGCTCCCGAACGGCAAGCGCCGCGACGAGTACCTCTTTGCGGATTCTATCGGCGCGACCCCGGGATTTGACACAAACGGTCCTACCGCGCTTCTCAAGTCCTGTCTGAAGTTCGATCACACTCTGCCCACAAGCGGGTTTGTCCTCAACATCAAGTTCGACAAGGAGCTTTTCTGCTCCGCGGCGGGCGAGGAGGGCTTCCTCGCGCTCCACAGGACGTACTTCGGCGAGGGCGGCCAGCAGCTCTCCGTAACGGTCGTCTCGGCCGAGGAGCTTCTCGACGCAAAGGAGCACCCCGAAAATCACCGCGATCTGATCGTGCGTGTGGGAGGCTACAGCGACTATTTCACCAACCTCCCGGGAGACCTTCAGGATAACGTCATCGCAAGAACCATGTATAATAAAATGTAATTTAACCCCATAAAACAGCCTCAGTGAGCCTCATTTTGCAGTCCGCTGAGGCTGTTTTGAACCTACGGCAAAAATTTTTCCATACACCCAACCTTCTTCGACTTTTTTCCGTCTTATAGGTGAAAGCCCAAAATTTGCGAAAGGAGAACGCGATGAACAAATATTCCGAGATGAACGACGGCAATCTCGTGCAGCTCACACTGCTCGGTGAAGAGCGCGCCTACGAAGAGCTTGTGATCCGCCACGAGAAGAACGTCCTCGGCACAGCATACAAGGTGACACAAAACACCTACAGCGCCGAGGACGCCGCGCAGGACGCCTTTGTCTGTGCGTGGATGCATCTGAACAGCCTGCGAAATCCCGCAAGGTTTTCTTCGTGGGTCTGCTCGATCGCAAAGAACCACGCAAGGGACCTTGTCGCCCACTACCGCACCGCCGCTCCGGATATCTCACTCGATCTTGCCTCCTACGCCGATCTCGACGGCGACGGGAACAGCGAGATCGACCGTCTGCTCGCCCAAATGGACGGAGGCGAACGACTTCGCGACGATGCACTTCACGATGCGATCGAGACGCTGAGTGAGGGCATACGCCGCGTGATCATTCTCCATTATTTCGAGGAAATGTCGGTCGCCGAGATCGCAAAAAGCCTCCAGATACCCGAGGGCACAGTGAAATGGAGGCTATCAGAGGGCAGAAAGAAAATACGAAAGGAATACGGTGTCATGGAAAAAACACAAAACGAAAACCTCGTTGGCCGCGTGATGTATCAGGTGGAAAAACTCAAGCTCTGGCAGCTCCGCACAGACAAGACCGGCTTCGAGGAGGAGTACCGCGCCGTACTTGCGCTCGCAGAGAAGCTGGATGACGGCGAGGAAAAGAGCCACGCAATGGCGGATATACTCCTTCGCGGCTATTGGTGGATCAAGGGCGCCAAAAACGACGAGCTGCTTGAGAAAATCAAGCTCGCGGCAGAAGAGGGTCACAACGACGACGTCATGCAGGCATGGGCTGAGGTAAAGCTTTGCTCGTTCTGGGGCAATGATCAAAGGATAACATGCATAAACGACGAGCTTGTCCCGTATCTCACGGAGAAGAATTTCCCAAAATCCCTCGGCTATGTACGGTGCCGGCTTGCACAGCTTTATTGCAATAAGGGCTTGTGCGGCGAGGCTAAGGAGGCAATTAATGCGGCGCTTACCACACTAACGGAGAAAGACGAGTATTATCACACGGCAAAGAGCATGCTCGGCATCATCAGCCGCTACAAGGACGATATATCAAAGTCAGACACGACCTTCAAAGCACGAGCCGAATGCTGTACGCTCCGTAGCATAGACGGTGTGTTGTACGAATGGCAGAACGGAATTCTTCTTTTATACCGCGGTAATGATAATATGGAGTCGTGCAAAGCCAGCATCATTGCCGGCAGTACTGACGGTATTGTTCTGGATCCCAAACTCACCGTAGGTGATGAGATCATCTCCGCGGACGGCAATAATAAACTCAGCTTTAAGGAAAGCGGTGTGACCGTCGTAACCCCCGCCGGGACATTTGAAGGCTGTGTTGTATTTGAGCACTACCTTCGTGACGAGACCTCATGGTGGTGTAAGAGAGAGCGTACCTTCTGTCCCGGAATCGGTATTGTCCGGTACAGGTACACAAGCTACTACGGTGATGACATAACAGAACTGCTCTCATCCTACAGTGTACACGGAGACGGACTGCTCCCTCTCGAGCCCGGCAATCGCTGGAGCTATGTTTCCGACCTCGACGGGAAGGACGGGATCATCCGCGAGTGTGAGCGTTCATGTGAGGTTACGTATGCCGACGGCGACAAGGTGTACATTACAGGCACCACCGCTGCTCTGAAAAAGGGATATGCCGACACATGGCTCGGGAACATTACGTCTGCCCGTCTCGATTATTGGATCGAGGACGAGAAGGGCGAGCGCACACTCGATGTGAGCGACAGATACAGCCGTGCGATCGAGCTTGCCGAAACGTCGCGGCAGCTCGCCCATGCGAAGATCGCGGCAGATGTGGCAAAGCGAATCTACGACACCGACTTTGAAAGAAAGGACGATACCATCGAGGAGCGTGGGCAAAACGGTCTGTGGAATTTCTTCAACCTGCACCGTCTGAAGTGCGAAGGAAACGTCATCCGGGATCACGATGACAGAACCTACGGCTTCGAGTGGAAATGCCCCGGGCTTCGAAGCCGAAACGGGCATTTCATCCTGAACAACTTTATGTTCGAGATAATCAGTAATGTTATCGGGAAATTCACGCTTTGGTCGGACGAATGGGTTCCGGGGTATCACTTCGAGGGTGAGAGGATAGAGTATGAGACTGATAAGATTCACTGGAAGGTGGATGTGTCCGACGCGGGCACAGTCGAGACTCCTGCGGGCAAATTCGAGGGCTGTCTGTGCGTCGCGATATGGAGTAACCTGCGCGAAGGCATCAGCTATATGGCAGGGAACAAGGAATACTACTACGCCCCGGGTGTGGGCATCGTGAAATATGTAACCCACTTCTCGGAGGACGACCTCCCCGACGAAGCGCTTCCCTACGAGCTGACGCAGTACCGCGGCACGGGCGAGGGCTTCTTCCCGCTCGCGGACGGACTCTTCCGCCGCTACGAGGCAATCGGCATCGGCGAGGGCTGCACAGCCTCCGTAGAGCTGACGTACAGCGTGGAGGGCGACGACGATATTGTCGTATTCTGCAATCAGACCGGTCTCCAAAAGCGCGACTGGAAGGCACCCGAAGAAGAGGAAAACAAGTAAAAAAACAGGAAGGCTCCGCTTAAAAAACGGAGCCTTCTCCTTTCCCTTGGAAGAATTTTCAAGGCCGTTGGAAGAATTTTGAAGCGCTGTGCAAAACGGAACTCAAAACGAGGCGTAGGGGGTAAATATTCATTGTTTTTTATCAGATTTCAAACATCATTCTCTTGACATCACCATCGAAAAATGATACAATTTGGAGGAAGCAATCGCCACTTGTCGAATGTCCGCTTTAATTTTATCACTTTAAATCAAGAAAGGAATTCATTATGAAAGAAACCGGAATCATTCGCCCGATAGACGAACTTGGTCGTGTCGTTTTACCAATGGAGATTCGCAAAAATCTGACTCTAAACCCTAAAGACGGTGTGGAGATATACACCGACAAAGATTGCGTTATACTGCGAAAGCACATGCCGAACTGCATTTTCTGCGGAAGTGTTGATGAACTTATTAGCTACCGTGACAAACCGATCTGCTCCGCATGTCTCGGCGAACTGAAATTAAAATAGCCTCTGTCGGCACAGGTGCGGACGCAAGTCCCCTCTGTGCCGACGATCTTTATATAAATATCCGGAGAAAAACATGAGCTTGCGAAAAACAATGGAACGCTTCGGCGCCCGATTCGCGGCGTTTGTGCCGCTTGACATGGCTGTGCGCGTCAACGAGCGTGAGTACGGCTTCCCCGACGGCGCGGCGGTCGCTGCGTTCTATATTCCGTATTATGTCGACGCAGAATCGAATCTCGCATCCTTTGCCGCCGCGCCCGATTACCACGCGCTCAGTGCGGCCGCGTTCGCCGAATGCGCCCGACTCGCCGACGCCGAAGGGTACTATTTCCGCGGCTTTGCGGACGTGTCGCCATTCGCCGAGGTCCCGCTCGCCGCGATGTGCGGTCTCGGAGTGATCGGAGATCACGGTATGCTCATCACCCCGGAGCACTCATCCTTTGTTGTACTCGGCGAGATCGTAACGGACAGTGCCGAGGTTCGGCGCGACTTTGCGGTCACAGACGGTGTGATCCGCCGCTGCGAGCACTGCGGAGCATGCCGTCGGGCATGTCCGACGGACGCGATCGACGATCGCACTCGCTGCATCTCGGCGATTACACAGAAAAAGGGTGAGCTTTCAAACGAGGAGCGCCGCGTGATCCGCGAGACGCGCTCGCCGTGGGGGTGTGACCGCTGTGCGCTCGCCTGTCCGCACACACGCCGCGCAGCAGAGGCGGGGACGCTCGAGACGGATGTGGAATACTTCCGGCGCGGCCGCCTCGGGAATGTCAGCGCCGCAGACATCGCGGCTATGACAGACGAGGAGTACGCCTCCTACACCTTCTCGTGGCGAAAACGCGAGGTCCTCATACGAAATCTCACGATCTGCGACGATATGTGACAAAATCGGCACATCCGATATGACAAAATATATGCACGCAAGCACAAAAATACACAAGTGAAAGGAGCGCGGCGATGATCACCTTCCTCACAGGGCTTGAAAGCCAGGAGAAAACCGATACCTTCATCTCGATGATAAGAGAAAGCGCACTGGCCGGTCGGCATATTACCGTGATCGTGCCGGAGCAGCAGGCCGTTGTCTGGGAAAGGCGTCTTGCCCGTGCGCTCGAGGCAAAAAGCGCGCTCGAACTCGATGTGGTCAGCTTTACGCGGCTTGCCAATCTCGCAGAGCGGCGCTTCGGCGGTCTTGCGTATTCCCTCGCCGACAAGAGCGCCCGGTATCTTCTCATGTGGCGCGCCATCAGCGAGGTGGCTCCGCTGCTGAGGGTGTACGCCGACAGACGAAACGCCGCCTCGCTTGTCTCCTCAATGCAGGAGATCCAGAGCGAGCTTGAGCGCTCAGGTGTCACCGCCGCCATGCTCGACGAGGCGGCCGCTCAGCTCGAAACAGAGGACGGGAAAACCCCGCTTTGCGACAGACTGCGGGATGTTGCGCTGATATCCGCCGCGTACAAGGCGTCCTTCGAGGGATGCTTCGACGATCCCGCCGAGGAGAGCGAAAAGCTCCTTGAAATACTTAAATCTCACGATCTATTCGCGAGGGGGGATGTGTTCATCGATTCCTTCTACTCCCTCACCGCCACGGAGAGCGCGATCGTGCGCGAAATATTCTCCCAGGCGGCAAATGTCACGATGACTTTCGCCTGTCCATCGAAAAAATCGGACAGCGCGCCGCATCTTTCTCACATACACAGATTTTTCACCCGGATGAGTGCTTTTGGCGAGCCGGAGATCGTGGAAATCACGGCACAAAACGGTCCGAATGAACGATTTGTGCGCGAGCGCGAGCATCTGCGTCAAAACCTCTGGGACTTCACCGCACCTCCGATGAGCTCCTCCCCCGGCGAGCCGTACGCGCGCATTGTCAGTGTCGCGGACCGCTATGACGAAGCGGAATACGCCGTGTGCCGTGTCGAGGAGCTTATCCGCGCGGGCGCGCGCTACTCGGATATCGCCGTCATCGCGCGGAGCACCGAACCGTATCTCGGGATCATCGACAGCGCGTTTGCGGATGCAGGGATACCGCTCTCCGTCAGCACGCGATTCCACCTGAGCTCTGCGCCCGTCGTGACGCTCGCTCTTTCGATGCTCGGCGCGCTTCGCTCGGGCTTTGCAAGAGACGAGCTGGTGGCGCTTCTCGGCACAGGGCTCACCTCGCTCTCCGAGGATGAGATCACCTCCTTCTCACGCTACACGCAGGTGTGGTCGATAAACTCCCGCGCGGCGTACCGTACCGAGGAGTGGACGATGAATCCGGACGGATATTCGGACAGACTCAGTGAGCGCGGCATTCGCGAGCTGGATCTTGCAAACAGCGCAAAGCGGCAGATCGAAGATATGCTCGCGCCGCTCGAGGATGTGTTCAGCGCTTCATCCGATATCCGCGCGGTATGCACGGCGCTGTGGCGTTCGCTTGAGCGCTCCGGCGCATACACAAAGCTTCGCGAGAAGGCGGCCGTGCTCGAGGCACTCGGTTACAGCGACGCCGCCGCATTCGCCCGCCGCTCCTTCTCGGAGCTCACAGAGTGCCTCGACACGCTCGTCACAGTCCTCGGGGATGAACAGACGGACGCACTCTCCTTCGCTTCCCTGCTCCGCGCACTAATATCCGTGCGCGATGTCGGCGTGATCCCTTCCGGTATCGATCAGGTGACCTTCGGCGCGGCGGACAGGCTCCGCACCGACCGCATCTCGCATGTGATCCTGCTCGGCGCCATCGACGGCGAGTTCCCGCGCACACCGTCGGAGTCGGCGATCTTCACCGACACGGACCGTATCCGGCTCGAGGGCGCGGGGATAGTTTTGTCCGAGGACAGCGAGACGAGAGCGCTTTCGGAGCTGTTTTGGTTCTGGCGAAGCTGCTGTATGGGCGAGCGCTCGCTCGACGTCGTCATTCCGGGAGCAAACGGCTCTAATAAAACCGAGCCCTCTCCCGGAGTCCGGCAGATCGAGGCGCTTCTTCCGGACGTACCGAGGATCACATTCTCTCCGGACGATGCGCTGGCGGCGCTTTGGACGCCGTCTCAGGCGGGGCAATTCGTTCGCGCCGCCGATACCGCGCTCCACGATGATCCTGGCGACAGCGATGCTCTCGCCCATTCCACCGCCGATGATGTCGTCGACGGCGACGAGCTCATGCAGGCGCTTTCAATGCTCGGCATTACGGCGCACGCCCCCCGGCGCGCGCTTTTGTGGGATAGGATCGACCCAGAGCTTGCCGAGGCGGTGTTCGGCCGTCACCTCACGACCACGCAGTCGCGCCTCGAGATGTACATAAAATGCGCCTTTTCCTACTACGCGCGGTATGTCCTCGATCTGGACGAGCGCCGCGAGGCGCATGTCTCCCCCGTGGACGTCGGAAACTTCATGCACAGCGTGCTCGAAGGGTACTTTAAGGCGGGCGACGTGTGGGAGCTTGGCGACGCCGAGAGCGACGAACTCATAGCGCGCCTCACCGACGATTATGTCGCAGATATATTCAAAGACACCCTCACGCCGAGGCTGAAATACCTCGTCGGTCGGCTGAAAAGCAGTGTGAGCTTCCTCTGCAGTGAGATGCGCAGAGAATTTCTCACCTCGCTCTTTCGCCCGTTTGCAATGGAACAGCCGATCGGCATGGGGCCGGGGGCGATCGCATCTCCGGTGATATCACTCCCCGGAGGCCGAAGCGTCGCCCTGCGCGGGATCATCGACAGGCTCGACGTATACCGCCGCGGCGACGACGCCTATGTCCGCGTGGTGGACTACAAGACCGGCTCAAAAAAGCTGAGCGAAAAAGGCATGGCGCTCGGTCTGAACACACAGCTGTTTTTGTATCTGTTCGCCGTGTGCGCCTGCCCCCCCGGAGAATTCCGCGATCGGCTGACCGCAGGGGCGCGAAGCATCGTCCCCGCCGGCGCGATGTACCTGAGCGCGCGCCCGGGAAGCGCCACATCGCTGTCCGATGTCGATGAAGCCACCGCACGCGAGAAAGCGTCTGCGGCCGTGGTCCGAAGCGGGAAGTTTCTTGACGATGAGGACATCATGTGCGCGATGGACAGCGAGCTCGGCGGGGAGTTCATACCCGTGAAAAAGCTCAAAAGCGGCGCTTTTACCAAGGGGGCGGTCCTTGATGCGGCGGGCTTTGAGATGCTTCGCGCCCAGCTTGAGAGCACCGTGGCGCGCAGTGCGACCTCCATGCTCGGCGGAAAAAGCGACGCCCTGCCGCTTTGCCACGGGACGCTTCCCTGCTCATACTGCGCGCTCAAGCCGCTGTGCCGGAACGTAAACGGCCGATGCAGATATGAGTGAGAC
>CAYVUJ010000030.1:0-9737 GCA_964454825.1 uncultured Lachnospiraceae bacterium
AACAACATTGGAGAACGCGCTTTTGCCAACTGCTATGGATTGACATTTTTTGAAGGTATGTCCACAGTCGCGTGTGGGCTCAGATAAACGACGCCTTTTCTGTGAAAAAGTACCCGGAAAAGGAGCTGTCCGAGGCTGTGAGCGCGATCAGGGAAAGCTATGAGCAAAAGGCCGAACACCTCAAGCTCACGCTCGACGAGTATATCTCCGATCAACTCGGACTCACAAAGGACAGCTTCGAAGCGCGCGTTGAAAAGGAAGCGAAGGACGCTGTCAAGGATGAGATGATCGTCTACTACATCGCCCGTAAGGAGCAGATCGGCGTATCCAACCTCGACTTCGAGGATAAGGTCGAGGAGATGATGGAGCAGGGCGAGTTTGCCGATATCGATCAGTACATCAGGTATGTCGCGTATTTCAACGGCTATGCTGAGGAAGGCGAAGCCCTGACAGAGGAAATGCTCGAGCACGCGAAAAATTTCCTCAAGGAGAGTATCCTTTACGACATGGTCGACGACTTCGTCGACAAGAACACAACGCGCAAAACAGAGCGCTGAAATGACAGAAAAACAGACTCTGCCCGGACGTTTTTGTATGTCCGGGCGGTTTTTTTGCATTTTGATGGCGAATATCTGTACTTTTTGATAGAAAAAACTGCATATATTGCAGTCTGTATTGAATTCTTTCGCAAAATGTGCTACAATAGACCGTAAATACTCAGGAACAGAGGTGAATTTCTTGACTTATACTTTCAGAGGCGGTGTGCGCCTCGACGAGCATAAGAATACGGAGAGGTGCGAGTCCGAGAATATAACGCCGCCGTCGCGGCTCAGTATTCCCATGTCCCAGCATATCGGTGCTCCGTGTACTCCGCTTGTGAAAAAGGGTGATCGCGTGCTTGTCGGTCAGAAGATCGGCGACGCCGAAAAGGGACTGGCGTGCCCGGTCCATTCGAGCGTTTCCGGCACTGTGGTCGATATCGAGGAACGCAGCACGCCGTCCGGCAGCCGCAGCAAGTTCGTCATAATCGAGAACGATTTTGAGGATGAGGTATCCCCGGAGGTCAAGCCCTTTGCAAAGCGTCTCACCGACGCGGACAGCGACGAGCTTATTGCCATCATCAAAAACGCCGGTATAGCCGGAATGGGAGGCGCAGGCTTTCCGACCCACGCGAAGATCTCCTCCGCGATGGGAAAGGTGTCGCAGATCCTCGTGAACTGCGCCGAGTGCGAGCCGTTCATCACGGCCAACCACCGGCTTCTTCTGGAGGACCCGACGTCTGTCATCAACGGAATCAAGATCGTCCAGCGCATCCTCGGTGTGCGGGATGTCACGATCTGTGTCGAGGATAACAAAATGGACGCGGTCAACGTGCTCGAGGAGCTTCTCGGCGACAATAATATGATCCGCGTCGCCACCATGAAGACAAAATATCCGCAGGGTGACGAGCGTCAGCTCATCTATGCGATAACCGGACAGGAGCTGAAGCAGGGTCAGCTCCCCGCCGACGCGGGCTGTGTGATCTTCAATGCGGAGACCTGCTCGGCGATCTTCAACGCGTTCAATACCGGCATGCCGCTCATCAAGCGCCGTGTCACCGTCGACGGGGACTGCGTGGCGGAGCCGAAGAACCTTATTGTGCCGATCGGTACGCCGTATTCTGACCTTATCGAATACTGCGGCGGACTCAAAAAGACCCCGAGGAAGATCGTCTCCGGCGGTCCGATGATGGGCATGGCGCAGTGGGAGACGGACGCTCCGGTCGTCAAGGGTACCAGCGCGATCCTCGTTTTGTCCGCTGACTTTGATAAACGAAATGTCTCGAACGGCACATGTATCCGTTGCGGACGGTGCGTGGCGCACTGCCCGATGCATCTGATGCCGATCTACCTTGCGATGTTCGCTATGAAAGGCGACATGGACCTGTGCGATAAGTACGGCGTCATGAGCTGCGTTGAGTGCGGAACATGCTCCTACGGATGTCCGGGGAATGTGCCGATCGTTCAGCAGATACGCGTCGCAAAGGGCGAGCTTCGTGTGCTTGCGGCCGCGAAAAAGGTCGCCGCTGCAAAGTCCGAGGTGAAGCCGGATGAAAAGACCGCGGATAAATCTGAGCCAAAGGAAGGGAAGTGAGTTCGGCATGGAAGAGCTTGAAATGAAAGAGCAGAAAATAACATATCCCGACATGCTGGGCGTGTCTCCGAACCCGCACATGAAGGACGATCTCACCACGGCACGCATAATGCGCAAGGTGATCGTGGCGCTCCTTCCCGCGGCAGTCTGGGGCGTGTACGCATACGGGCTTCGCGCCGGGGTGATCCTCGTTCTTGCGATCGCTTCCGCCGTATTGTTTGAGTATGCGGCGCAGAAGATATTAAAGCGTACAGTGACTGTCAACGATTTCTCCGCCGCCGTGACGGGACTTCTTATCGGAATGAACGTAACGCCGACGGCTCCGCTGTGGCTTCCGGTCGTGGGATCGTTCTTTGCAATCGTCGTGGTCAAGCAGCTTTTCGGTGGTATCGGCAAGAACATTGTAAACCCTGCGCTTGCCGCGCGCGTGTTCATGTTTGCATGGCCGCAGCGCATGGGCGCGTACTCCAAATTCGGCGAGAGGATCAGCTCACTCGCGATCAACTACGACGTGCCGGACAGCGTTTCCTCGGCGACGCCGCTTTCCGCGCTCAAGACGGGCGCTCTGCCCGGGGATACCGTGTTCGACATGTTCCTCGGCAATATTGCGGGCTGTATCGGTGAGGTCAGTGCACTGCTTCTCATCGTCGGCGGAGTGTATCTGCTTCTCTCGAAGGTCATCACATGGCATATCCCCGTTGCATACATAGGCACCGTCGCGCTTCTCAGCGTGATCTTCCCGCAGGCTGATCCGAGGCTTTCCTTCATGCTCTGCGAGATCACAGCCGGAGGTCTCATGCTCGGCGCTATCTTCATGGCGACAGATTACGCCACATCACCCGTCACCCCGAAGGGGCGGCTTATATACGGTGCCGGATGCGGCATTATCACCGTGTTCATCCGCTATTTCGGCGGATATCCCGAGGGTGTTTCCTTCTCGATACTCATTATGAACCTTCTTGTATGGTATATTGACAAGGCAACCATGCCGCGCAGATTCGGAGGTAAGAACAATGCCAAATAATAACAACAGCGCTCCGGATACAGCAAAGAAGACCGCGTCGCCAGTGAGGATCGTCGTCTGCCTGACGGTGATCTGCCTTGTGGTGGCGGGACTTCTCGGCGCGGTAAACCACTTCACTGTCCCGATCATTGAGAGAAATGAGCAAAGCGAAAAGGAGAATGCGATAAGGAGCATTTTCGACGACAGCATCACGACGGAGAAAATCTCCGGTGAGGACGACGACAGAGCGGTGTATCTCATCTTCAAGGACGGATGCGTCTACGGATACTGCGCCGAGGTCGCGCCGTCCGGCTTCATGGGTGAGATCAGCATGATGGTCGGTGTGGACAGTACTGGTGGTGTGTGCGGAGTCAATATCGTCTCCATGTCGGAGACTCCGGGACTCGGTTCGCGTACAAACTCCCCTGCGTTTCTTGATCAGTTTGCCGGAAAGAGCGGCACGCTCACCGTTGGTGAGAATGTCGACGCGATCTCCGGAGCTACTATAAGCTCGCGCGCGGTGACACGCGGCGTGAACGACGCGCTTGCACTTGCCGTCGATCTTGAGGCGGCAGCGGCCGAGCGTGGCATGGCTGTCTGGAGCGAGGGCACCGTGCAGACCGAGGTGCAGACTGAGGTGCAGACCGAGCCTGTTACTGATAGCACAACTCAGGAGGGCGAGCAGACCGAGCCTCCCCTGGAGGATACGATCGACTATGTCTCCGAGCTTAACGGCAATATGGGAGCAAATCAGGAGGAAGGCGTGGTCAACGTGGATGTGTACACCGATATCGATGTGTACATCACCGAGACCGAGGAGCCGCAGACAGACGCAAACGGGAACTACGTTTTCCCGGAGGATGAGGAAGATAACGGAGAGGAGGATGATGACTGATGAATTTCTTCAAGCAAATGAAGGAAGGACTTTTCACGAACAACCCGATCTTCGTGCAGTTTCTGGGTATGTGCTCTGCACTTGCGATCACTACGTCGGTGACTAACGCCGTCGGCATGGGTCTTTCGGTAACGGCGGTGCTGATCTGCTCGAATGTGATCATCTCCCTGCTCCGGAAGTTCATCGTGCCGCAGGTGCGTATCGCCGCGTTTATTGTGGTGATCTCGGGTTTTGTGACCGTTGTTGAGCTTGTGATGAAGGCTTATCTGCCCGACCTCAACAAGTCTCTCGGACTTTTCATTCCGCTTATCGTGGTAAACTGCATCATACTTGCGCGTGCAGAGTCGTTTGCATCGAAGAACGGCGTGGTGTACTCGGCGGTGGACGGACTCTGGCAGGGACTCGGATATACCCTCGCGGTCGTTGTCACCGCGCTGGTGCGTGAGCTTCTCGGCACCGGAAGGATTTTGGCGGCGTCCGACGGCTCCGGCGGGATTACGGTTCTCGGCGACTGGTATCAGCCGGCCAACATTTTCATCCTGCCTCCCGGAGCGTTTCTGACCTTGGCGTTCCTCGTCGCACTCTTCCATACGATGATCCGCAAGGCGGAAAAACGCGGATCGAAGAAGCGCATCGAGGCGCAGAAGGCGCAGATCATCTCCGACGAGGAGATATTCCCGTCCGGGACGGAGACTGTGCCCGGGGCGTCCGGAGCGATCGCGGATGAATCATCCTCCGCAGAGAGTGAGACAGCCGTATCGGCGAAAGAACCGGCAAAAGAGAATGAAGAAAAAACATCGGCAGAGCCCGATGTAAAGTTGTCGGCAGAATGTGCGGAAAAAACGGAGAAAACATCCCCGAAAAAGCAGTCGTCAAAGAAGAAAAAGAACGGATCAGAAAAGACAGCCGACGACATGACCGATGCACTGAACGCCGCGCTGACAGATGTTATCGACGTGTCCAAAGACGCGGCGCAGGATGCAAAGGAGGAACCGAATGACTGACATACTTCTCATAATGTTCGCCGCCGTTCTTACGGAGAACTTCATTTTCTCGAAGTTTTACGGCATCTGTCCGTTCCTCGGAGTGTCGGAAAAGCCGTCCACAGCTCTCGGTATGGGCATGGCTGTGACATTTGTCATGACGCTCTCCGGAGCGGCGACATGGGCGGTCTATACCTTCATCCTCGTCCCGCTCGGACTTGAATACCTTAAGACGATCGCGTTCATTCTCGTGATCGCGTCGCTGGTGCAGTTTATTGAGATGTTCCTCAAAAAATATGTTCCCGCACTTTACAGCGCGCACGGAATCTACCTGCCGCTCATCACCACGAACTGCGCGGTGCTCGGCGCGGCGCTTCTCAACGTGGAGCGGGAGTATAACTTCATCCAGTCGGTTGTGTTCGGCTTCTCTGCGGCAATCGGCTTCACGCTTGCCATCGTCATCTTTGCCGGTGTGCGCGAGAGGATGAAGTATGCAAATCCTCCGAAGGCGTTTGCGGGATATCCGCTTATGCTTCTTGCGGCGGCGCTTATCGCGATGGCCTTCTCCGGCTTCTCCGGAATCAGCTTTAACTAAGGAGGGATAAGAAATGAACGGACTTACAGGTGCTATTGTTTATCCCGTCCTTGTGTTCCTCGGTCTCGGAGCGCTCATGGCGATCATGCTCGCCGTGGCTTCCCGCGTGTTCGCCGTCAAAACAGACGAGCGCGTGGAGCAGATCGCGGAGATCCTGCCAGGTGCCAACTGCGGCGGCTGCGGCTTTGCGGGATGCCGTGCATGTGCGGAGGCGATCGTCCGTGGAGATGCGAAGATCACCGCCTGCTCCGTCGGCGGCGATGAGACCGGAGCCAAGGTCGCCGAGATCATGGGCGTCGAGGCTCAGAGCGCATCCAGAATGAGAGCGCAGGTCATGTGCTCCGGTACGACTGAATATGCGAAGAAAAAGTACATCTACGAGGGCGAGCAGGACTGCGTCGCGGCGTCAAAGCTCGGCGGAGGAGATAAGCTCTGCCCCAACGGATGCATCGGACTCGGAACTTGCGTGAAGTCGTGTCCCTTCAACGCGATCACCGTCGTCGAGGGTGTGGCCGCTGTCGATTACAATAAGTGCAAGGGCTGCGGCATGTGCGTGCTTGCCTGCCCGAAGAACCTGATCCGCCTGATACCGTATGACAGCTATCACTGGGTCGGCTGCCGCTCTGTCGACGACGGCAAGACCACCCGCAAGTATTGCGAGGTCGGCTGTATCTCATGCAAGCTCTGCGAGAAGAACTGCCCGGAGGGGGCGATCTCGGTTTCCGATTTCGTCGCGTCTATCGACTACTCAAAGTGCACCGGATGCGACACATGCGTGTCAAAATGCCCGCGCAAAATAATCTGGTCTGCAAAGGCCCAGGAGGGCGGGCTTTCCATAGCCCGGATCGATCTCGATAAGAACGGCATAGCCTGATTGTAAATTTGATTATGAAGAAATCATCTTTGTTCAAGGAAGACCCGGGCGCATCGCGCCTTGATTCGTTCCTCACGGTGTTCGGCTTTGTGTGCGGAGTGTTTACGCTTGTCTGCTACGGGTCGTATTTCATCAAGATCATGATCTTCCCCGAGGGGACACTGCCGATTGCGGCCTGCCTCCTCGTGTTTGCAGGACTTTTGGTGCCGTTTTTGGCAAGACGCCCCCTGCGAAGCTTCCTGAAAAGGGCGTACATCCCGATCAAAGCGGTGTATTCGTTCGTGTTGCTTTTTTTCACTGTCTCGTTCATCTCGATGTGCATTTTTGTGCTTGTCCCGAGGAGTGAAACGCCGTACACGGAGCTTCCCGAAAAGACCGTCGTCGTCACCTTCGGCGCGAAGGTGGGGGCAAACGGCTCGCCCGGACGTCCGCTCGCGCGCAGACTGCAAAAAACACTGGACATTCTTGAGGCATGTCCCGACGCTCTCTGCATCGTGTCCGGCGGTAAGGGCAACGACGAGCCCATGTCCGAAGCGTCGGCCATGAAGAACTGGCTTGTTGAGCGCGGAATTGACGCCTCGCGCATCATCGAGG
The DNA here is from genome assembly GCA_964454825.1 of uncultured Lachnospiraceae bacterium. Classification (GTDB taxonomy): domain Bacteria; phylum Bacillota; class Clostridia; order Oscillospirales; family CAG-272; genus UMGS1312. The sequence goes on from CAYVUJ010000030.1 coordinate 7,078, forward strand.
AGGACCGTGCCCGCAACACTCTTCAAAATATCTCGTATTCACGGGAACTAATCGGCAAGCACGGGCTCGGGGATTATTCCGTCGCCTGCGTTTCGTCCGATTACCATGTCCCGCGCATCAGATTCATCTCGGGGCAGAACGGCGACTTCGGCGATTTCTTCTACGCCGCGGCCGGAGATACATACTGGGATTTCCCGGGACTTGTACGGGAGTATATGTCCTACGGCAGGCTGATTCTGCTCGGCTTTGACTCATAAGGAGACGAAAATGGATATAAGAGACATTCTTTCGAGAGTCGATCACACCGACCTTGGTGTGACCTCCACCGCCGACGATATCCGTGCGCTGTGCGCGGACGCCGCCGCTTTCCGTACGGCCTCGGTATGTGTGCCTCAGAGCCGTGTCGCGCTTGCGGCAGAGTGTCTGCGGGGCACAGGCGTCGCCGTCTGCACGGTGATCGGCTTTCCGAACGGCTATGACAGCACGGAGGCAAAGGTGTTTCAGGCGAAGCGCTCGATTGCAGACGGTGCGTCGGAGATCGACACGGTCATCAATCTCGGTGATCTCAAGGATGGCCGGTTTGACATGATCCTTGACGAGCTTCGTGCACTCAAATCCGCGTGCGGAGATAATATCCTCAAGGTGATCGTCGAAACGTGCCTTCTCAGCGAGGATGAGAAGGTCGAGATGTGCCGTGTGGTATCCGAATCCGGCGCGGATTATATCAAAACTTCAACCGGCTTTTCGAAGAGCGGCGCGACCTTTGAGGACGTCGCGCTCTTCAAGGCACATGTCGCACCTCATGTCAAAATCAAGGCCGCCGGCGGGATATCCTCGATCGAAGATGCCGAGCGTTTTATAGAGCTCGGGGCAGACCGCCTCGGCACAAGCCGGATCGTGAAAATAGCCAAGACCGCGTCTCTCTGACGCGGTCTAATTCTGTGTATGCCGATTGGTTGAGGAACCGTCGGCGATATCTGCGGAGGAAATATGCGCGTATTTTTGATCGTACTTGACAGCCTCGGTGCGGGTGCGCTGCCGGATGCCGCCGACTTCGGCGACGCCGGGGCTTTCACGCTTCATTCGGTCGCACAGAGCCCGGAGCTGAGCATCCCCAATCTGCGCTCGCTCGGGATCGGGAATATTCCGGGACTTGAATTCCTCGGAGCGGCAGATTTTCCGCGCGGAGCTTTCGGCAAATGTTCGGAGCGCTCTGCGGGGAAGGACACCACCGTCGGACACTGGGAGATCGCAGGACTTGTCTCCGACACACCGCTTCCGACGTATCCGAACGGATTTCCGGCGGAGCTTATCGCCGCTTTTGAGAATGCTGTAGGACGGGGCACGCTCGTCAATTCCGTCTACTCCGGGACAAAAGTTATCGAAGACTGGGGAGACGAGCATGTGCGAACGGGGAAGTACATCGTCTACACCTCGGCGGACAGTGTGTTCCAGATCGCAGCACATGAGGATATTGTGCCGCTCGACGAGCTCTACGTCGACTGCCAGAGGGCGCGCGATCTGCTCTGTGGCCGTCATGCCGTGGGGCGCGTGATCGCACGACCGTTCACCGGAGAGAGCGGAGCCTACAGACGAAGCGCAAACAGGCGTGATTTCTCGCTCGAGCCGCCCGGCCCGACGATGCTCGACGCTTTGAGCGCGGCAGGGCGCGACGTGATCGCCGTCGGCAAGATCACTGATATCTTCGCCCATCGCGGTATCACGGATGCGATCCACACCGAGAATAACGCCGACGGAATGCAAAAAACGCTCGCCGTCGCAGAGCGCGCCTTCGACGGCCTGTGCTTTGTCAATCTGGTCGATTTTGATATGCTCTACGGCCACCGTCGCGACGTCGACGGATATGCCCGCGCACTTTCGCAATTCGACAGATTCCTTGCACTGCTGACGGCGAAGCTCGCCCCAGACGACATGCTCTTTGTCACAGCCGACCACGGATGCGATCCCGCGTTCCGGGGGACGGATCACACGCGTGAGTATACGCCGCTTCTTGTGTTCGGTGAGCGTATCCGGCCGGCCGATCTCGGTGTGCGCGGCTCGTTTGCGGACATCGCGGCGACACTCCTTGAGCTTTTCTCCGTGTCGTCAGGCATTTCCGGGGACTCTTTTGCCTCGTTGATTGCAAAATAAATTGGGTAAATTTGCACAAAAAATCCGCAGATTTTTGTGCAATCCTACAAGATGGAATTTTCTGCGGAAATCTTTTTTCAAACCCCTTGAAAAGCGAAACGAATTATTATAAACTATACCTTGTAGAAAATCGCCACAGTGCGATAGTTATTTGGAGGAAACAATCAAATGGAAAAATTAAGAGTAGGTATCATCGGTTGCGGTGGTATTGCCAACGGTAAGCATATGCCCAGTCTCCGCGCAGTCAAGGAATGTGAAATGGTTGCATTCTGCGATCTGATCGAGGAGAAGGCTGCCGCCGCCGCAAAGGAGTACGGCACCGCCGATGCAAAGGTGTATACCGATTATAAAAAGCTTCTCGAGGACAAGTCCATCGATGTTGTCCATGTCTGCACTCCGAACCGTTCACACAGCTTCATCACCGTTGACGCTCTCGACGCCGGCAAGCACGTAATGTGCGAGAAGCCGATGGCGATCAACTCGGTCGAGGCGAAGAAGATGCTCGACGC
>CAYVUJ010000031.1:0-9565 GCA_964454825.1 uncultured Lachnospiraceae bacterium
AGTATGCAAAAAACAGAAAATTATTCCAGCCGGTTGTGTCAGAAGACGGCATTATTGTTGGATATGTTGAAACATTTTTGACACCCGAAATGATTGAAAAATATGTCGATAGATATGAGTACGAACTTGATTGTTTGAACAGAATGGGGTTCATTGATTATATTCTTCTTGTTTATTCATACGCAAATGTTGCAAAGCGCAGAGGTATAGCGAGAGGCTCTGGTGGTGGAAGTTTGATTTGTTATGTCACCAACATTACAAATATTGATCCAATAGAGCACGGATTGTATTTTGAGCGATTTATTGATGTTGGAGCACTATCACTCCTTGAATCAGGTGAGATTACCGCAAAAGAACTTAAGATACCAGACATTGACTTGGACTTCTCTGGTGAGTCATGCGAGACAGTCCTGTCTTTCTTATATAACAAGTATGGCGAGGAAAAAGTTGCTTCAATCGGAAAGTTCGGTACAAACAAGACAAAAGGTACTATCAGAGATATGTGTAAGGTTTTGAATATCTCTCTTTCAGAAGCGGATGCAATTGCAAAGTCTTTTGAGAACTATGAAATTGATGAAATTGACGCCATGATTTCTGGAGACATTGACAAAACAGCAAGTGCTCAAGAAGCGATACTGTATGTGAAAAAATACACCGAACTTTTTGACTATGTAAGAAAACTCAATGGGCTTCCAAAGTCATTCGGATTACACGCTTGCGGCAAAATTATCAGTACAAGAGAGCTTGATTATTTTCTGCCATCGTGTTATGACGCAAACGGCATTCGATTCTTACAGGGCGATATGCATGATGTAGAAGATATGGGGCTTGTCAAAATTGATGTACTCGGTCTTCGCACATTAGATCAAGAGTATGACACTCTCGAAATGTCGGAAGAGCCTCAAGAGTTTGTGAATCCCAAACAAAGGTATAACGATGAAAGGGTTCTAAAGGTGTTCAAGTCTGGAGACACACTTGGTATTTTCCAGTTTTCATCCAACGGAATGAAACAAACGCTCAAGAAGATGGATGTAAGCGGCATTGACGATTTGTCTGTTGCAAATGCACTGTTTAGACCGGGGTCAATGGCTTACATAGACAATTATTGTAACAGAAAAAAGGGCTTAGAGCAGTTTGAGTATTTGCATCCAGACTTAGAGAGTATCTTGAGCAGCACATATGGTATCATAGTTTTCCAAGAGCAACTTATCGAAATTGGAAGACTTGCAGGAATGCATAACCCAGACTTATTGAGAAAAGCAACTGGCAAAAAGAATCCAAAACTGTTAGCACAGGTAAAGCCAGAGATTGAACAGAAACTAAAAGCTCGTGGTTGGACTGATGAGCAGTTTAATAAGCTATGGGCTGATATGCTTGAATTTGCAAAATATTCATTCAATAAGGCTCACTCAAGTGCTTATGCGATCTTAGCATATATCACAGCAAAACAGAAAGCATATTATCCAGCAGAATTTTATGCCGGACTTTGCAACTCATATATAGGACATAGTGCATTTGTGAAAGAAGAAGCAGATGGAATTATTGCAGATGCAAAAAAGCACAAGGTTAGCATTGAGCCATTTAATTTTAGAGACGATCACCGAAGATGCTGGGTTAAGAACGGAAGAATTGTATATGCAATACCACTCATAAGGGACTGTAATCAATCAACTGCCAACATTCTTTATCAATTCAGGAATACAGACCACAAATACTTTTGGGCGCTGTGTTCAGACATGATGTCTGCCGGTCTTGAACAATCTAAACTTAAGATTCTTATAAGACTTGGATTTTTTAGTGAGTATGGGAATGTCAAAGAACTACTGAGGATATTTGATATCTTCGAGTTCTTTAAGTTTGGAACGCGAAAAACTATCAAAAAATCACAGGTAGTAGACGATGGATTTATGAAAGAGGTTATAGAGAGGAACAGTATTCTTCCAATAACCAAGTCTGGAGAAGAAGGAAAAACATATAAAGATTTAGATATTCCTGCAATACTTAATGCATATGAAGATAAGATTCTATCGTTTGGGATGAATGATTTGGACTACAAAATTAAGATAGCAACACAGCAAGAATATCTTGGTTTTGTCTCACTCATCACAGGAATTGAGTCTGACAGAAAAAAGCTCAGAATAAGAGATGTTATTCCATTAAAACGCAAGCGTGATGGTGTGCAATTCGGATACAGTGTAATAACTCAATCTATTGGGAGCGGAATTGAAAGTAGATTTACTGTGTTGAACAGATTGTTTAACAACGAGCCAATCCAAAAGGACGACATCATCCTACTCACAAGTTTTGAGCGTGATGGTGCCTACTTCAAACTGACTGGATATACACACATTTATAGTTGAGGTAACGATATGTTAAATCTCGATCTTGAAACAGCAAAGTTCATTAAGAACGCTGATAATACATACACAATTCATCAGCCTATTGGCGACGGCGGAATGCTTAGTCTACCACGAGTTGCTGTTGAAATTAAAGCTGAAGCATTGGTTGATGAAACAGTCGGAGATTATTGGCAGTATATCGAATATGACAAACCTCAGAAAAAACATTATAAAAGCACTATTTTATTATCAAAAATTAAGTCTTTCGGTGCTTCGCTTGTAAGGCGAGCAAAGGACTATGAAGATTGTATTGCGCAGGCAAGCACTGGACACACACCGGAGGTATATGACTTGAAAAAGTGTACTATGTGCGGAAAAGAGTTTGATCTATGGGACGAACAAGAAAACTTCTGTTTTGATCACCATATAGGCTATGGATCAAAATACGATGGAGATAAGGTTCGGCTAAATCTTTGTTGTGACTGCTTTGATAAAGTGATTGACACGATCATTCCTATGTGCAAAGAAAGTCCGATTGTAGAAGAATAGAGCCGATACATTTATACATACGGAGGCTAAATATGAATACAAACGATGAGCAGATGCTTCGTGAAACTTTTACGAAGTCACTGAAAGAGACGCATAGAAACGGACTACTGCAAGGTAGTCGCGCAATGTGCAGTGTAATTTTAACAAAGGCTAATGACACAACCAAAACGCCAGAGGGGCGTATTGAGGACATTATTAAATTTTGTGAGGTGTCATTAGGAAAAACGAAATGAAAGCGAGGTTCCCTACAAAGTGATAAAAAGAGCATATCTTGTAGTTGTATCTTTTCTTGCACTTATATCTACAGTTTCAATGACTTGTTCAACAGGTATTGATGAACAGACATTAGAAAATCCCAGCGTGGCTCAAGTATCTATTGTAACTACAGAAACACCAGTTATTACTCCCACAGAAATAACAACCGAGTGCTCTGCAACTAAATCACATGCGACTGAATCATTCGAGGCAAGACAGGAAACCACTGTAGAAGAGACAATTATATCAAGTATAACTACCGAAACAACACTTATTGCAGAAGACACGCCAAAAGAGAAAAGATATACAGAAGATGATTTGTTTTATCTCGCGGCGGCAGTTTGCAGAGAAGCTGGCGGCGAATCCGAAGAGATACAACTACTGGTTGCAAATGTCATCATCAATAGGGTTAAATCATCTTTTTACCCGGATACCATTTATGGTGTTCTAACGCAACATAGGCAATACGGAATGATGTGGAAGTATGGTATTTCATTCCCACAAGATGCTGATAAAGACACTATCGCGCATTGTTATAAAGTCGCCGAAAGAATTTTAGGCGGCGAAATGGTATGCCCTGAGAATGTTTTATTCCAAGCAGAATTTGTACAAGGATCTGGAATATACAAACAATTTGACGGGTTCTATTTTTGTTATTACGAATAAAGGGATTAAGATAATTTGAACTATGAAAGCACTATAAAACTGTTTGATGATTACGGTGTTTTGTATGTTAGTGAAACGCAATTTTACTTTGACTTAGAAGACCTTGCGGTTATCGAAAGCCGCAGTTGGTATAAGGACAAGGACGGATATTTGACGCACAGTTATTTTTATAACGGACGACGACGGTTTGTTCGCTTTCACAGAATTGTAATGGGAGCTAAGCCGAGTCAATACATAGACCACATTAACAAAGATAGAGCAGATAACAGAAAAAGTAATTTACGGTTCTGTACACGTTCTGAAAATGATAGGAACAGAGGTCTGTATAAGACAAATAAATCAGGCGTTACTGGCGTTCACTATGACACCAAAAGGTCAAAGTGGGTAGCCAGCATTACATATAACAGTCAGCGTTTATTTATCGGACGATTTGATGTAGAAGCAGATGCGGTAAGAGCAAGACTTCAAAAGGAAATCGAATTGTTTAAGGAGTTTGCACCGCAACGAAAATTGTTGGAGGTATACGGTTGAAATTTGAAAATACAGAAGTTTGGGGCTTTGAACACGCTTTACGCGGTATGCGCAATCCTAAGAATAGTTGGGATAAAAGCGATAGTCATTTCGGCATATGTGAATATGAAGCATATTTATCTGCACCAAGCAAAGATAAAATTAGTTCTGACGAGGGAGAAATTTTTGAATGTAAGGGAATTCCTTGTTACTTTACCAATGGAAAAGGTGGCTATATTGAGTATATTGCCATAGGAGAGAATGACATGAAACTTGCCAAAACACTTATTCGTGCGGGGGCTGAACACAGAAAGTTCTTACGACAGATTTTCGTATCTGTTGATATCACAGCTCCGTTGTATTGGTGGAAAGAGTTTGACACATATAAAGTTGGCACAGTAGCCAACTCAACATCAACAATGCACAAAATGGCAAGTAAGCCTATTACAAAGGATTGTTTTGAGATTGGTGACTACGACGGCTCACTCGACTTAATTGATGATGTTAATATCGGGCTTCGTGTTGACTGTTTTCTTGATGATTTGGAACAATTGCGACAGTTGTACTTACAGACAAATGATAAGCGATACTGGAAAGAACTGATCCGTTGGTTGCCTGAGTCGTGGCTTCAAACACGTACAGTTACATTAAATTACGAAAACCTATTCGCAATGTGCAGTCGCGGTCAGAGACGCTTCCATAAACTCAATGAATGGTCTGGTCAAGACAATCCAAATTTAACAAACTTTATTTCATGGGCTCGTGAGCTACCTTATGCTCAGGAGTTCATTTTTATTGATGAAGAAGGAGCGTGCAAAAATGAGTGAACTAAAAGGCAAGATTAACGATGGTGGAGAACGTATCTCCTACGGCGAAAATATGGCGGTTAGAGAACCATCTACTGGTAAAGGAAGGTATGATTTGATTTCACCATTTGCTATACGACGGTTAGCGGAATGGTACGAGCTTGGCGCTCGTAAGTACGCTGATCGCAATTGGGAAAAAGGTATTCCGTTCTCAAGATACATAGATTCCGCTAAAAGACATCTTGACAAGTTTATTATGGGCATGGAAGATGAAGACCACTTGGCAGCCGCTGCTTGGAACATTTTTGCAATTATGCACCATCAGGAACTCGGTCAGGTTGAACTTGACGATATGCCGCATTACCTATCATTGAAAAATGAGTAGTCAAAAGAGTGCCGCTCGGTTTGTATTTGAATGAAGATGAAAAGACAATATACAGTCCTGATTGATATGGACGATACAATTGAGGATTTGCTTATCAGATGGGTGAATGAACTTAACTGTAAGCACAATACTTCAGTAAGTGTAGACGATATTACTGACTGGGATTTGACCAAATTCTTTCCAACATTGTGTCCTGATGAGGTGTATGCTCCGCTATTTGATAATGAATTTTGGAAAACTGTTCAGCCCAAGGACGATGCTTCACGCTTTATTAAAGCACTTAAAGATGAAGGCTATTCAGTTTATATATGCACAACATCAAATTACAAAACGCTCAAAACTAAGATGGAAAATGTTTTGTTTAAGCACTTTGATTTTCTGTCTTGGAGTGATGTAATTATCACATCAAACAAGCAACTTATTAACGCAGATTTTCTTGTTGATGATGGCGTACATAATTTAATCGGCGGTTCTTATCAAGGCATTTTAATGGACGCACCTCATAACAGGAAGTTCAACGAGAAGGAGCACGATATTATCAGAGTCAAATCTTGGGATGAAATATATAACATAATTAAGCGTTTGACACAGGAGGATTAAATGACTATTTTATATTCAACAGGGTGTCCAAAATGCAATGTACTAAAGGCAAAATTAAAAGTATCCAACATCGAATATGTCGAAGTCAATGATGTAGATGCAATACTTGAAGCGGGAATTGATACGGTTCCTGTACTTGAAGTTGATGGTATCAAGCTTGACTTTATGGCTGCAAATGATTGGATTAAAAACAGGAGTACAAGCACATGAACATTCCAATTAAAATGAACAGAGATTTTGAAAAATGTATGCAGACTATGAGCGAGAAATATGGAGAGGATTTTGAAAAGCTGAATGGCTTTCATGAGTCACAGCTTAATTTCTCGGACTTTATTGATGGATTTATTGATAAGAATGTTGCCGATGTCACAATTGATGCTAACGCCAATGCATCCAACAAAGACATCAGAAGTCTGCTGAATGAAAAAGGTAAGTCACATGATAAACTTTTCGCATTCAACAAAATCTTCTACGAGATGAAGAAACGATATAATTTGAATACAGCAAAAGAATGGTTGGAGACAGAATATAACGGCGGTTTTTATTTGCATGATGCACCGTCTACAACATTTCTTCCGTACTGCTATGCTTATGACCTTACACGGCTTGCAACCGAAGGTCTTTTCTTTTTGAAAAATTATAATAATCAGGCTCCGAAACATCTGACTACTTTCTTGGATGATGTGATTGAATACACGAGTTTTATGAGCAACAGATCTTCAGGGGCGGTCGGACTCCCCAACATTTTGATTTGGACATATTACTTCTGGAAAAAGGATTGTGAAAACGGCTTCTACATCAAGAATCCCGATTATTACATCAAGCAGTGTTTCCAGAAGTTTATTTACAGATTGAACCAGCCTTTTATGCGTATCGATCAGACTGCCTTTGTAAATGTCTCTATCTTTGACAGGAATTATGTTGAGGCATTGTTCGGAGGAGTACAGTACCCGGATGGATCATTTGTTGTTGATGAAATTGAGAGTATAATTGAACATCAGAAGCTTTTTATGGAAGTTGTTTCGCAGATCAGAAGCGAGAATATGTTTACTTTTCCGGTGCTTACATACTCCCTTCTATACAGAGATGGAAAGTTCGTTGATGAAGAGTTTGCCCGTTGGTGTTCAGATCATAATGTCACTTGGAATGATAGCAACTTCTTCGTAAGTGGTGATGTAAACACATTAAGTAACTGCTGTAGGCTGCTATCTGATACATCGAAGCTGAACGCATTTATCAACTCCATTGGTGGCACGGCGTTGTCTATCGGCTCCGTCAAGGTAAATACCATCAATCTTATGCGCATTGCTTATGAAACAGAATGCGATGAGCGCAAATACCTTTCATTATTGAGAAAGCGTGCATTATTGTGTTGTAAAACACTCGATACAATTCGTCATATCATCAGGCGAAATGTTGAGAAGGGGCTACTTCCTAACTATCAAGATGGTGCAGTTGAGATGGACAAACAGTATTGTACTGTTGGTATTCTTGGGTTATACGAGGTAATTGAAGCATTCGGATATACTCAGGTTGACGAATTTGGTTATATCAGTTATACAGATCAGGGTATTGAATTTGCAAGCAAGATTTTTGAAATATTGAATGAGGTTAAAGATTCGTTTACTAACGATTATTCATTCAACATTGAGAGCGTTCCTGCTGAACGAGCTGCTGTTATCTTATGCCAGAAAGACAATGTTCTTTACGACACAACCGAGAAATTTATCTATTCCAATCAGTGGATTCCATTGTCTGCAAAATGTACTATTCAAGAGAAACTTCGTTTATCATCTATCCTTGATGCAAAATGTTCCGGCGGCAGTATCGCACATATCAATTTGGAGTCAAATTTCCCGAATAACGATATGGCATGGGATATGTTAAATAAAATCGCCAAAGCTGGCGTTATCTATTTTGCGTTCAACACTCGCATCAATGAATGCAAAAATCATCACGGATTTGTAGGCACTGATATTTGCCCTGTTTGCGGCGAAGGTGTTCACGATACATATCAGCGTATCGTTGGTTATCTTGTACCGACGAGAGCGTATTCGAAGGATAGATTTAAGGAGTTCACTACTCGTCAATGGTATGAGTATGCGGAGATGTTAAGAGAATGATTATTAAAGGTATAGTAGAGGAAGATTTTGTTAATTACAAAAAGCCAAGTATGGTTATTATGTTTCCTACTTGTACCTTCAAATGTGAAAGGGATTGTGGAAAGCGGGTGTGCCAGAACGGTACACTCGCCAATCTTTCGAGCTTTGATATAGCAAGAAGGAAAATTCGTGAAAGATATATTTCAAATACAATCACACAAGCAATTGTATTCGGGGGGCTTGAGCCTTTGGATTCTTTTCGCGATGTTTTATGGCTTGCATGGGATTTGCGAAATAGTGGCGTTATGGATGATATTGTAATTTATACAGGATATACAGAGGATGAAGTGTCTGATATGCCCCCATTTGAGGAACTTAAAAAGATTCCGAATATTGTCATGAAGTACGGGCGATATATGCCTGATCAAAAACCACATTTCGATGATGTCCTTGGTATCAAGCTGGCAAGTGATAATCAATACGGGAAAAGAATTTCATAATAGGTGGGAAGAATGAACACACAGACATTATTCAGTAGCAAAACCGATATGTGGGAAACACCACAGGATTTCTTTGATAAACTCAACGCTGAATTTAATTTCGATGTAGATGTTTGTGCGACAGACGACAACGCAAAATGTTCGACATACTACACGAAAGAACAAGATGGTTTATCAATTGATTGGAAGGGCGTATGTTGGTGTAATCCACCATACGGAAAAGAAATTGGAAGATGGGTAGAGAAAGCGTATATGTCGTCTGCGGGGGGGCACTGGTTGTTATGCTGCTCCCTGCCAGAACGGATACAAAGTGGTTCCATCAATACATATACGGTAAAGCAGAACTTCGCTTTATAAAAGGCAGATTGAAATTTGGTGGATCTGCAAACTCTGCACCATTTCCAAGTATGGTCGCTATATTTCGACCTAATAACATCGAGGAGAATATATGAAAGTTAAAACCAATCCAGACAAAGATTATGTCAGAGAAATCAAGATACAACTTAAAGAGAATAACGGTCATTGCCCTTGTAAAGTTGTAAAAACAGCAGATACGAAATGTATGTGCAAAGAATTCAGAGAAATGATTGAGCGCGGCGAGAATGGCACTTGCCATTGTGGACTTTATATTATAGAGAAAGATTAAAGGAGCTTATTATGGATACAAGTTTATACAACCTATTAGATTCTATGTTTTCAAAACCATCAGGCATTTTGATGCCAATGAATATTACAGTTGAAAGAATTATCCACAGAATGCCAGAAATTAAGGATGTTATATTTAACGATCCGGCAACGATTGTATTTTGGGATGATGGCTCTAAAACTATTGTGAAATGTCAAGATGGAGATA
>CAYVUJ010000032.1:0-9488 GCA_964454825.1 uncultured Lachnospiraceae bacterium
ACCGCGCTGAGGGTGCTGTACCTCACTGTGACCTGCTCTGCGCTGAGCTCTTTCGTGGCTTCTCTGTCCTCAAACAGCTTGCCGCAGCGCGTGCATCTGAAATGATCGATGTTGCCGTCGGCTGTGGGAGTCGGTGTCTTCGCCAGCACAAATTCGGTCGAGTGTCCGATCGCGTCGACAAATTCTGTCTTTTCCTTGCCACATTCGGTGCAAGTGTATGTTTTTAAGCCTTTGGCGGTGCATGTGGGATAGGTAGTTTTGCTTGTCCAGTAATTGCTGTGATCATGCCAGCCTTTTACGGTTGTACTTGTACCTGATGTGGCATTTTGAGATACTGTAAACGATGTGGAAAAATAAACATTGTACCCCTTACTGTCCCATGCACCGTATGCAATATAATACGTTCCTGCGCCGAGACTTGAAAAACGCGATTCATTTTCAAGTGTACTAAAGCTGAATGTATTTGAATTGATATTGGTTCTGCTTCCGCCGGTTACGTAATCGGTGCATTCGGGATTTCTGTAAACCGCTTCATGAACGTGTACGATCGGATTGGGGGATGAGACCGATCCGCTTCCTATAGCAAACGGCGTGCCCTGTTTTACGTTGATCGGATACTGTATGTTTTGCAGGGTGATGACCGATACTGAAGTGGAGGGCGTAGAGTAATTGTAGCTTGTAACATTCGGACTCGGATTTGGCCCTGAGGCAACATTATTGTAGCTGTAAAAAATCTGAAAATGCAGGTGATATCCGTATGCATTTCCGGTATTTCCTACACATCCGATTTGTTTTCCGGCAGGAACATATGCGTCTTTATATACATCTCCGGGAATACTCCCTGCTTGCATATGTGCATAGTTATAGTACAGACCGTCGTCACCCAAAATTGTCAATCCGTTTCCGTTACCGCCGCAGTCGCCGTAGCTTCCTGCATGGTTACTGTTGCAATAGTGGATTTCCTTTACAGTTCCACCGATAGCCGCTATCACCGATGCGCCGGCTATTGAGGCATCAGCTATGTCAATAGCGTTGTTTTTTCCGGTATGGTAATTTGAATAACTTGTGTGTCCCGGAACTGGCCAATAAAGCGTTGCCGCCGCCCCGACCGGCACTGTCATGACTGCCGACGCTGACAAAAGCATGACAACGGCAATAAACAGTGACAGTCCTTTTTTTGCTGTGGTTTTCATTTTTCTCTCCTTTTGAATGAATTTGTGGTCTATATATCGACCATAATGGGATTATACTCTATATATCGAGAATTGTCAATACACGGAGTATAAATTATCATTGTATTAGGGGGTGAGCCGATGATTTCATACGAGCCGTTCTTTAATACGATCAAGGAAAAAAACATATCCACATACAAGCTGATAAACAAATACGGTCTCAGCCGCAGTCTGATCGACCGGCTGAAGCACAATAAGCCAATCACAACAGTAACACTTAACGACCTGTGCAGCATTCTCGGCTGCAGGGTGGAGGATATAATGGTTTTCAGAGAGGAGTAACGCACATAGCGCGGTTATGCCCGGGATATCCGGGCGCAAAAAAGAGAGCTTCAAAAAGCTCTCTTTTTTGTTTTGAATCTTATTTTGCGCCGAGCATTATCTTCATGATGAGAATGATGTCTTTTGCGTTGACATTGTTGTCCTCATTCACATCTGCCAGATGTTTGAAGAACGGGTTCGGGGTCTGACCGAGCATGTGCTTCATGACAACGATGATATCCTTCGCGTTGACTCTGTTATCGCCGTTTGCATCGCCGATCAAACCGTACTTCACGGCCAGGGACTCGGCCGTGCACTCGTTTTTGCCCTCAGCATCAGTGAAGAGCTTGCCGCAGCGGGAGCATTTGTAGTGCTCAACATAACCGTCAGCCTCCGGCGTCGCGTCCTTTGCTTCTACGAGCTCGATCGAGTGGCCGAGCGCGGGTATTACGGTCTCACTTTCATCGATCGCGGTTTTTTCCGTGATCACAATGTTGCCGCTTACACCGACCGCGCCGATGCCGGTGCTTGAATTGGCAGGCATGAAGTTGTTGTATTCAGTGCTGGGGATCACCCTGATCTCAAACTCATCTCCGGGTTTTACGCCTGAGGGGAGCGAGACTTTCAATGTGAGCATCGTGGTCTCCTCGGAAAGGGCGCCCTTTTTGTCTATCGTGACCCATACGAGCTTCGTTGAACTCTTGTATTCGTCTGTGACGATGTCATCGACCACGGTTATGCCGGTAAGCTTGGAGTTTTCTTTTGCGGAGGTTATGACCGCGCCGCCTGTGATCTCGACCTTGAAATAGCAGCTTGTGAGCTTTCCGGGGCCGATCCCGCTTATCATGACCGGGATCTCCAGCTCGGTCGTGTCGGGGGATACACTGTAGCTCGGGGTCTTGACCACCACCTCGCCGTTTGTTTCCGGATTTTCCGGAACTGTTATGGAATCAAGGAAGGCAAAATACTTACGGCAATCCTCGCAGCGCCAGTATTCCATCGTGCCGCTTTGGTCACAAGTGGCTTCCTCGCGCTCGAAGTGAGCGAATCTGTGATCTGTGATGGGGAGCACCTTGGTTTCGGTATGTGTACTGTCGTTTTGGCAAGTGCGGATCGCTGATCCTTCTTCCAGGCATGTTGCGGGGACTGTGGCAGACCATTCGTTCCAGTTGTGACCGAGCTGCGGGATGACCGCCTGGCTTTCATCTATCTCATTCTGAGCGTTCTGGTCGGAGAAATACTTTTTGCATACGGAGCACTGATAGCATGCATGGCTTCCGTCCTGGGTACATGTCGCAGCTTTTTCCGAAATTGAGGTGATCACATGATCGTGCTCCTTGAGCACGATCTTTCCGTTTATTGCTGTCGCACCGATCGCAGTGTTGTATTTATCCCCGGCGACGAAGTTGCCGCGGTCAAAGCTGGGGATAATGCTGACCGTATATACATCGCCCGGACGCGCGCTTGAGGGGATCGCCACGGTGTATGTAACAACGAGTGTGTCAGAGAAGAAAGCGTTTTGGGTATTGTTCACCCAAACCATTTCAACACTGTCAGATCCGCCGTTATCAAGTGTCGGCTCAAATGAGTATGAGCCCTTGCCCTTTATGGAGTCGCTGACAGAGGCATCGATGATGGTGAGTCCTTCGATGATGGTCATAAACTTACCGGTTCTGAGTCCGATGTCCGGAATGTTTTTGACAGTGATCGGCACCTCAACGGTGTCGGTGTTTTCATACACAGTGATCTCGGGAGCCTCAAGAACAACGGGAGGGCCGTCGTACTCCGCCGGGCCGTCGATGACGATGCAGCCGTTTTCCGCAACTGCACCGAGGGCATAGCGTGTACCGCTTTCGGGGTCCGGGTCAACGGAGGGGAAGCTCTCCGGATTCTCATCGGGAGTAATGATGATCGGGAACACATCACCCGCCTTTGCGGTGGAGGGAATATCGACCGTGTAGGTGCAGACCTCAGTGGTCACTCTGACGCCTTCCGTGGATCGCCAGAGGAAGTCCGCGCCTTTAGAAGCGGAGTCGTCAAACGAATCAGAAACAGCCACGTCACCTTCAAGGGTGGAGCTTATGTCGGAAATATTCAGCCCCTCGGCTTTGAGATTGAAAGAACATCCTGCCAGTCCCTCGCGGGGGATATCGCCCGCCACGACCGGGATACTGACAGACTTCGTTCCGAGATCTACGTGGATTTCGGGAGCACTCAGCTTGACCGGATCGGGCTGTTCGGGCACATCCGATTCGCCGGTCATTATGATCTTACCGTTTACGCAGACTGCGCCGAGCGGGATAGGCCCGGTGCTGCCGGAGCCGAAATCAACGGAAAGGAAATTGTTCGGATCGCTGTCCGGCGTGATGACGATCGGATACACATCGCCGGAGCGGGCGCTTTTCGGGATATCGAAGGTGTATGTAACGACGACGGTGGCATCGAATATACCGTCACCGGTCGGCGCGAGCCAGAAAAGGTCCACGCCGCGCGTTGCGGACAGCTCGAGCGAATCAAGACGCACCTCACCCGGGAGAGGACCGTAGGAAGCCTTGGTTGCCGAAAAGCCTTTTATCATGGTGTTGAACTTAAAGGAACCGAGACCGAAAAGGGAGGAGATGCCGGAGATCCTTATCGGAACATTAACGGATTTTGTACCGACATCCACCTCGAGTGTGGGAGCCGAAACGGTCACGGAATTATCTTTTTCGATAACTTTGATCCTGCCGTTAACGGCGTTGGCGCCGAGAACGTAACGCTCGCCGCTTGACGGATCAGTGTCAACGGAGGAAAAGCTTCCGGAGCTTGTGGGGGTAATGACGACCTGGAATTCATCGCCGGCCGTTGCGTTTGTGGGGAGTCTCAGGGTATAGATGCAGACCTGTGTGGTCTCTCTGAGCCCTGACATGAAGTCATTCCACATGAAGGTGGCGCCATTTTTGTCGGAATCCTTGAATGATCCGATCGGAGAAATGCCGTCGAGCATACTTTCGATATTTGTTATAGTCAGTCCTTCAGACTTCAGATTGAAGGAGAAAGAGGACAGTCCCTCTGAAGGTATATCGCTGATCGTAACCGGGATGTCTACATATTTCGTACCCTCTTCGACTTCTATCACACCGGCCGAGACGGTTACCGGAGAGACAGCCGATACCGTAACCAGTACGACAGCGGACAGCACCATTAGCGCTGACAGAAAAAACGCGAGTGTTTTTTTCATACGGATTATTTCCCTTCCTTATAGTTTAAGCATGGTGAAAATCATACCAGTCTATTCTATCATATCACCGGAACTTATGTCAAGTGGTTTTAATTACAAATCCTGTGCCATAAAGTGTAAGCCTGCGTCCCGGCTGCGGATGCGAAAAGGCGGGCGCTTTCGGCGTCCCGCCTTTTTTAGGTGGCGTTTACATGGTCTTTGTTATCGCGATGATGTCTCTTGCGTTTGTTTTTCCGTCACCGTTTACGTCCGCTGCTTCCGGATAAAACGGCGTCGGCTCCTGACCGAGCATTGCCTTCATGATGGCGATGATGTCCCTTGAGTTCACCTTGCCGTCGCCGTTTGCGTCGCCCGGTCGTATGCGCTTTTGGATAATGCTCTGCGCGTCGAGCTCAATGACCGCGCTCGGATCCTCAAAGCACCGGTCGCAAAAATCGCACCTCCAGTGCGCGATGCTGCCGTCGGATGTGAGCGTCGGCGGCACGGCGGGTATGTACGTCATGGTGTGTCCGTCTGCGGGGACGGCGCGCATCTGTGTATGCACATTGTCGTTCAGGCAGGTGCGCATCTGTATCCCCGGCATGGTACAGCCCGGCTCCGATAATGTTTCCCAGCTTTGCCAGATGTGGCCGTACGCCGGGATGGGGATATCCTCTTTCGAGATCGGTACGGCTTCATTTGCGGCGGAAAAGCACTTCTGGCAGATGCGGCATCTTCGGTGAGCGATCTGCCCGGCGTTCTCACAGCTTGCGGGGATGTACGGCTGGTATACGAGAACATGGTCGCACAGGATTTTGATCAGGCCGTTTACGCCTGCGGCGCCAACGCCGTTTGCGCCGCTGTCGACAAAATCGTCCGTGTCGTCCGACGGTGTGATCACGATTGCCAGCTCATCATCTCCGCCGGCGTCTTCGGGAAGCTCAACCGTGTACGTCACGGCGACCGTGTCGGAGGTTATGGGCGCGCCATAGTTCAGCCAGAAAAATTCGATGCCGTTTTTCTCCGAGCCCTCGAGCGGACCGACGCCGAGAAAGCCGCCGAGCGCGGCGTTCGGCTCGGCTGAGATGAAACGCGCGCCGTCGATACGGGTGTTGAAGCGGCAGGACATAAGACCGCGTTGCGGCAGGTCGGAGATCGTAACCGAGAATGTCAGAGTCGAGTGGCCCGCGAGTATCTCAAAGCTTGGCGCCGTGATGCTCAACGGAGCCGATGTCCCCCCCGGGATGGCCGCGCCTGCAAGAAGCACAAGCACGGCAAGTATGACGGACAAAAATTTTGTTTTCATCGTTGACAGGTCCACCGGCGTCGCCGGGGATTCCCTTCCTGTAATTGTGTCACTTCCACGGTGCCTTTTCATGGCACGCGATCGCGCTCAGAAGGCCGAGAGATAGGCTTTTTGCTCCTCGGAGAGCGTGTCGATCGCCTTGCCCATTGAGGCAAGCTTCAATGCGGCGACCCTTGCGTCCAGCTCTTTCGGGACTGGATACACCCCCGGGGCGAGATCGCGGTTTTTCGCCATATGAGCCATCGACAGCGCCTGAAGTGCGAAGCTCATGTCCATGATCTCGGCCGGGTGGCCGTTGCCCGCCGCCAGATTCACGAGACGTCCCTCGGCGAGCAGATTCAGCACGCGTCCGTCCGGCATGCGGTATCCGGTGATGTTGGACTTTCGCTCCCACACCTCGCACGCCATGCCGGAGAGGGCATTCTTGTCGATCTCAACATCGAAGTGGCCCGAATTCGCCATGAGCGCGCCGTCCTTCATGACGTCGAAATGCTCGCGGCGGATCACGTCCCGGCAGCCTGTCAGCGTGATGAACAGATCGCCGTGCTTTGCCGCCTCGTCCATCGGCATGACGTCAAAGCCGTCCATCACGGCCTCGATCGCTTTTACCGGGTCGATCTCGGTCACGATCACCCTTGCGCCCATACCGCGGGCGCGGGAGGCGCAGCCGCGGCCGCACCAGCCGTAGCCTGCGATCACCACGCACTTTCCGGCGATGATGAGGTTGGTCGTGTTCATTATTCCGTCAAGTGTGGACTGCCCGGTTCCGTACCGGTTGTCGAAGAGATGCTTGCAGTCTGCATCATTGACGTCGATCATGGGGAAGTACAGCTCGCCTGCCCGGTGTCTTGCGATCAGACGATGTATACCCGTGGTCGTTTCCTCTGCGCCGCCGATGAGATGTTCGGTCAGGTCGCGCCGTGCACCGCACAGCAGATTGGTAAAATCACCTCCGTCATCGATGATCAGATGAGGCTTGTGCTCAAGCGCCTCGACGAGGAGGGCGTCGTATTCCGCGTCGCTCACTCCGTGGCGGGCGAAGACCTCCACTCCGTCGGTGAGAGAGAGTGCTGCCGCCACGTCGTCCTGCGTGGAGAGCGGATTGCATCCTGCGGCGGATACACAAGCGCCGCCGAGGGCGAGGACCTGGGCAAGATACGCGGTCTTTGCCTCCATGTGGATCGACATTGATATCCGGAGTCCCTCGAAGGGACGCGTGCGCTCGAATTCACGGCGGATCTCGTTCAGGATCGGCATGTAGGAGGCGACCCAGGCGATCTTTTTCGCACCGGATCCGGCGAGGGAGATGTCTTTTATGTTGCTCATGATATGTTCCTTTCAGAAAAGGGTATCTTTATGTTTTGACGGCGGGCACGCCGTACTTTAAGGTTTGCAGAAACCCATTAGATGGGAGTCCAGAGGGACGAAGTCCCTTTGGTGGGGTCGAGGGGCAACGCCCCTCGTGGGTTTGGGCGAAGCCCAACATATCAGGCTCCTGTACTTCCGGTGAAACCGGAAGTACAATGGAGAGCGGAGCCGACATCGCAAAAAAATCTTGGTTTTGCTCCTTTGTTAAGTTGAACATGTAAACTGAATTGCCCTCGGGTTTGCGCCGCTCGGGCGGAAGCATGAGATGTTGGGGCGCAGCCCCAAGCCCCGCCGGGCGTTGCCCGGACCCAGTGGGGCTCTGTACCACACCCAGCCGGGGACCAGTGGCCCCCGGACCCCCATTTAGTGGGTTTGTGCAGACTTCATTGTTCACTGAAGCCGTCGCCGATCGCTTCGCAATTTGCGGTCATGATGACAAACGCCTTGGGATCGACCGAGGTGACAAGCCGGCGCAGCGCGAATTCCTCCCGGCGGCGGACCACGCACATGAGCACCGTCCGTCCCTGCCCGGTATAGGCGCCGCGCCCGTCAAGTTCCGTGACTCCGCGCTCGAGCGTGTCGAGGATGGCCTTTGCGATCTGCGTGTGCTTTTCGGATATTATCATGGCGCACCGGCAGTCGTTTGCCCCGCGGAGAATCTGATCGATGGCAAAGCCGTACACCACAGACGATATCAGGCAGTATACGATGAGAGTGTATCTTCCGAGCGTGATCGCTGTTGCGGAGATCACGGCCACATCGATGGCGAAGATCGTACGTCCCGTGGATATGCGCGGCACACGTCTGTGCAAAAGGTACGCCGCAAGGTCGGAGCCTCCCGAGGTATATCCCCGCAGCATCATGATCCCGGAGCCCAGCCCCATCGCGCCGCTTCCGAGGATCGCGGAGAGAAACAGCTCCTCGGCCAGCGTCGGGAGGCTGACTCTCTCAAACAAAAGCGCGAACAGATCGGATGAAACTGATACCGCAACGGTGCCGATCACGGTCCGCACCATCGAATGCCAGCCGCTGGCCTTTATCGACAGTATAAGAAGCGGAACGTTCAGAAGAAGTATCAAAACACCGACCGGAGCGGCGGTGAAATGATTTATCAGCGTGGCAAGACCGCTCGCCCCGCCGACATTTATGTCATTCGGCAGGAGAAAGGCGTTTATCCCGATCCCGAAGAGCGCCGCCCCCGCGAGGATGGAGAGAAGATCGAAAAGTCTGTCGGTCTTTGCTTTTTTGGCGGCTTTATTTTTTCTGGTTTCTGTCATATCCGGCTCCTTTGTAATTAAGGTATGTATAAAAGGATACCTCAGCGCGCGCCGTTACTGATTAAATTGTAACATAACGGGAGGTGAAAGTCAAGAACAGCGTAACGCGGCAGGCGGTATAATTTTTTATCTGCGGTCATATGGTATATTACGCAACATCGCACAATACGCGGCTAATGCCATGATGGCGAAGATGAACCATCAGAATTGTGCAGTGTTACTTTAAAAAACAGAAAAGGAACCAAATCAATATGACGGACACACATTACATGCCGGAGGGCGAATATCTTCATACGCCGGAAAACGAAGCATATCTGAAAAGCCGCGAGGGACTTGAGCGTGCGATGCGGGACGAGCGGATCCTGGAGGCGGTCGCGATACGCTGTGACTGCAATGACATGACGCTGACGGTGGCTCTCGGACCCATGCTCGGCTACATATACCGCGATGATGCGGCATTCTCGCCGGACGGCACAGCGGCGAAGGATATCGCGATAATAACGCGGGTCGGGCGGCCTGTGGCATTCGTTGTCACCGGATTTTTCACCGATACCGACGGCCGTGTTGCCGCAAGACTGAGCCGCGCTGCGGCGCAAAAACGCGCGTTCGCGGCGTATGTGTCGCGCCTTTTGCCGGGGGATGTGATCCACGCGCGGGTGACGCATCTGGAGAGCTTCGGGGCCTTTGCGGATATCGGATGCGGACTGGTGGCACTGATGACGGTCGATTCCATGTCCGTGTCGCGTATCTCGCATCCGAGGGAGAGGCTTCTTCCGGGCGAGATGATCCGCTGTGCGGTGCGGGAGGTGTCGGACGGCGGACGGCGCATATACCTCTCACTGCGC
>CAYVUJ010000033.1:0-9372 GCA_964454825.1 uncultured Lachnospiraceae bacterium
CCTGGGTTAGCGTAAATTGATATGTTCCCGCTACCATACTACCCGTTGCGTAATTCCAGGTAAAACAATATGTACCCGCCGAAAGCCCGCTTTCCGCATAAAGCAACGCCTCGGGTGCGTCAAACTGAATTGTTTTATATGTGCCGCTTGCCTGGCTGTAAACTGTTTTGAGTTCAAGTGTCATAGAGTGAGTGAGCTTATTATTTGCGGGCGTGTGGTGGTCGTGTCCTCTCGCTACCCAAATAAGCGTTTTACCTGTGTCGGAGTCGAGCGTTTCAAACTCATAACCGACAGGGAAAAGACTTGCGCCGAGCCCCAAGCGAACGGCGTTTTTAATATCCTCCCAGGTATTAACCGCTGTAAGCGTGTCAATATGTACGCTTGTTTCCGTGCCCTCTCTGTCGGTTACGGTAATAGTTGCGCCCGTTGGCGTTTGCTCCGCTGAAATATTCACTTTTTCCGCTCCCGCTGCCGCTTCTGCCGCATTGTTAGCGGCTGTTGCCGCTGATGTTGCATTGCCCGCCGCCGTATTCGCTGCCGAGGCGGCATTGTTCGCCGCCGTCTTTGCCGAGTTTGCGCTGCTTGCGGCTGTGTTGGCGGCTGCGGCTGCGTTGTTGGCGTTTGTTTTTGCCGTATTTGCACCGCTTGCCGCTGAATTTGCGGCGGCTGTTGCTGTTTGAGCGTCACTTATAGCCGCCGTCATATCGCCGAGAGAGCCGCTAACCCGTCCGAGAGCCTCAACAAGCGCGTTATACTCGTCGGAGCTTTCGGGTGCCGCTTCGTCGTATGCCGACTTTTTAATGTCGATATAAAATACTTGCGAGCTTAAAAGGGCAGAGCCTTTATAAAGCCCGATTTCCGCAACGGCGGTACCGTCGGCGGCGAGCGCCTGGGCTGTAAGCTCGGCTCGTATAGTGCCGCTTGTGATAGTAGCGTTGTTAATCACGGTGTGCCCGTCGGGCTTTGTAAGCTGTAATCGAGCTGTTACGCCGCTTTCGAGTGTGTACGCTTGCCCGCAATTAAGCGGCTTTATCTCGATAAAACGGCTCTCTTTGTCATACTGCTTTGCAAATACCGTAATAGGGTGTGTATCTCGCCCAAAGTCGAGAGAGATACTTTGCAAAATGTTCATTTTCTTTAACCTCCTTATTTCCATTTACCTATAGCGTGATAATTAACTATATAGGTATTATTGCTTGTTAGCCCTACGCCTCGGCATATCTCAAATACGCCTGTGGAGCTTGCGCTCGAGTAAGGGGAGGAGCCAGGTGCCATAAGTATGGCACCCACTCCATTGCAAGATAGATTTGTCGTTAGTGTTGGTATTTCTGTAAAAGTGAATGGGTATGCAATATTAAGAGCCGCTATAGCTCCCGAGGTATATACATTTCCCCAAGCTGTCTCTACGGAAACGCTTACAGATTTTCGCCCCCAACATTCAGCAATTCCGCTGTGCCATTTTCGATAAGTCCAAATTCCGCTTGTACCTTGAACCTCTACATAGTCTACAATCGAACCATTTACCTTAATGTCGCCCTCTACATCAAGAGCCGTCGTAGGCTCTCGCTTGTTTACACCTACTTTCTTTCGTCTGAAAGAAAGTAGCGGTGTACCTTGCGGAATGGTGATAGTAACGGTGTCCGAGGTGAGTTTATCAGTTACAAGGAATTGTACCGAGTATGAGTAGTCCGCGTCCAGGTTTAACCATTCGTCGGACTCAAAAATAAAGCTGTCGTCGTCATAACTCGTTGAGGTTGTGAGGTTGTAATAACTGCTGTATGAGCTATCACTTGTTTTTTTGTATCGGTAATACAAGTAGCGTAGGCTGTTTTTGTTTGTTCCGCTTATTGAAACGGGTGTAATATCGCCGCTTATTGATACTTGCGTAGCGTCCTCAATCTCGTTTACACGCCGCATAGAGTAGCTTTTTATTTTTATTCCCGCATAAGCAACAACGGTAATATTAACCGTTGCCGAGGTTGTGTAGCCTCTGCTGTCAATAGCAGAAACAACAACGGGAATAGTACCCGCCTGGCTTATTTTTCCTACTGTTATTGTTGTCGCCGTACTCGAGGCGGTCGTGGAGCCCGCCACAACGGAATAACTCGAAATTGTCGAGCCGTTCTTTGCTGTTGCCGCTGATACGATTATTTGCAAGGTGCTTACGCTCTGTATTAAAATTTGGTTATTTCCCGTAACTCCCGTCGAGGTGGCGTTAGAGTCTTTATAGGTAAATCCCGTAAATGTCGGTGAGGAGTTGGCGGCTGTAGTCTGCACGGTTGCCGTTTTTGAGCTTGTATTACCTATCTGAGTTGAACCGCTATAAGTTTTAAGCTCAAAGGTACCCGTAAAGCTCTTAATACTTGCCATAGCCGCAAGCACGGTAGAGCGTTGCGAGCTTGTAAGCGTTAATGTGTTCGAGCCGTTCGCAAGAGTTAAGCTCGATATAGTTAATACGGTTGTTGAGCCGTTTTTAATAACAAGCGTGTGTGTATAGCTCGTATTATAAACGGTTGCCGAAAGCGTTATTTTTGCCGTCGTTGCGTCCGCTGTAAATGTACTTACTGAGGACAGCACCGAGCCACCGAGCGTCTTAATCGTCGAGGCAGAGGAGGTGCCGTAAACCTGGTTGCTGCTTTTACGAGCTCGTACCGTGATACTATAACTTGTATTCGGCGTTAGCCCTGTAATGCTCTTGCTTTGCGTTGTGCCGCTCGAGGTGCTAAAACTCGTCCAGGAGCCGCTGTCTATTTTGTACTCCCAACGGTCGCAAGTCGTGGAGGCTGTCGCTTTTATTGTTACGCCCGACGCTGTAACGCCCGATGTTGAAAGCGATACGGTAGGTGCCGAGCGGTCAATAGCGTTAAGGTTAATTGTCGTACTTGCCGTTATTGTTCCGATAGATACGCCCGAGTAACTACCGCTAAAACGCCAAGTAGCCAAAAGCGGTATATTGTTAGCCGCTCCCGCGCTATTGTGGTAAACTGTTACCGTGTGCGTGTATAAGAGTTTCTTTTTCCACCCGCTCGAATAGTCGTTAATAGCGTCGGTTGAGTATGTAACCTTTGTGCCGTTAATGGTAGAGGTTGCGTCGTCCCTGGCTCCTACGCCGATAGTGTAATAGGATAAATATATTTTTTGTGTTACATTTGAGTAATTACCCGTCACGCTTTGCGTTGCGCTCCATTCGACATATAAGCCAAACGAGGAGACGGGATAATTTGAATAACTGCCACTTAAAGCCATATCCTCGCCTCCTTAATCAAGCAGTACAAAGTTTAGCCCGTTTGTGTGCGGCACAAACTTGCCCTTACCTATAGTAAGCTCGTCGGTTACTTCCGTCTTTCGCAAGGTCGTTAAGTCCTTATTAACCGTTAAAACAATCTCGCCCGCGTGTTTTACCGCAAATTGCGTATTGTCTATAATGGTTTCTGTTGAGCTTTCCGAGTTGGTAATGTTAATGCCGCGACGGTCTATTTTTACATTCGTTGTGTAAATTTCATTAGGTGCAGGAGTCCAATTGCTCGGTGCGTCGCCCTCTACAAGCATAAAATCGGCGACATAAAAATAATAGCCCGTCGTGCCTACGGTAAGCGTTATACTGTCGCCCGAGGCGGTAAAGCTGTAATTGTACTCCGTCCAGGCTCCCGCGGCTTGCTCGTCAAAAATATACCCATTGTTACCTCCGTTGCTGATAAGTGCGTAACATCTGTTCGAGGTACCTTTCCGAGCCTTAAATGTGAGCGTATAATGTTTGCCGCGCAATACAGTTATTTCCTGTGACAGCGTAGCAATACGCAAGCGGAACAGAGAGCCCGAGGAGGTATTGTTGATAGCCTCGGCTGTTTGCTGAGCTACAACATTTCCCGTATAGCTCCAATCGTCCGAAACGCCGTTAAGCCCGCTCGAGTTCTTAATACAGTTAATACCGCCCGTTGTTTGCGTCATATATGAAAGTGTGAGGCTTTCTACGGTCTGCCGCAGCTCCGATACGGTCTTTTCAAGTGTTTCCACATCACCCGTTAAAACGGTTTGTACACTCGAAATAAGGCTCATTAACTGCTCGTCGGCGGCGACAAAGGCTTGCTCTACCGCTGTTGCAGCCTCGCCTATTTCGCTTGTTACCTCTGCTTTGTAGTGTTGTGAGATAGCCGCGCTTTGTATGCTGTCCGCCTGGACTAATGCGCCGTTAAGTACGCCCGCCGTAATAAAGTCGGCGACTATTGCGCCGTCCATAGTGATAGCGAGGCTATAATCTCCGTTGTAGCCCGTCGAGGAGTAGCCGAGCCCGCCGCTGTTCCAACGCCATACATTGACCGCCTCGGCGATAGTCGGAGCGTCAAGTATGAGTATTTCTTGCGGCTGTTCCGCGGGGTTAAGCACTACATAGCCGCCGCTGTGTCCCGTAATAAGGCTCGTTGCCCTCGATATAGCTTGCTGTAAAGCAATGGTCGCTTTTGCTTGTCCTGTCTTTACCGCTTCGGCTATCTTTTCAATATCCGAGCTTTGCTTGTTTGCGGTGTCTGCAAAGGAGCTTTTCGCGTCGCCCAGGGTAATACTTTTGTATTTCTCTTTGAGCGCGTCGTATATTGTTTTAATAACCTTTGCCGTAGCTGTAACTCCGAGCTTTGAAAACTTAACCGCCACCGTGTCGCATAGCTTGACGCGTTCGAGCGGTGCAATGTTCTTGTATTCCTCGGTTTGCCATAGTTGAACAAAAGAAACGGTTATATTGACCTTTGGCGTTCTTATGTCTGCCGAGGCGGCGTAGGCGGTTGCCTTTGCTCTCAGCTTTGCCTCGGTGATTTCTTCGCCCTCCGCGAAACGGTCGGAAAAGTTCATCACAAGAGCCTTATTGTGTCCTATATTCTCCGCTCCTGGCAGGGCTATAACCTTTTCCGTAAGGTAAATATAAACCTCGTCGGAGCCGCCCTCTCCGTTGTCTGCACTATAAACCGCAAACGGCATTAAGTGGGTATAGCAGTCCGCTATATTGCTTTCTTGTTTTAGGTCTGTAAGGTTTTTTCCGTATTCGATACTAACGCCGCTATTTGTTCCGCGGTGTGCGTGGAGCTTTACAACGAAATTGTCAAACTCATACTCTCCGCCCCATACATCAAGCACCGAGCCCGCTTGCCCGCCCAGGATAGCGCGGACGGAGCAAGGCTCGGTAATGGTTGTAGTGTTTAGAGTGGCAATATCGGAAATAGCCGTAAATGAGTGTGTAAACGGCGTGTCCTGCAAAGCTTTTGTAATAGCCATTTGCGCCGTGGCGTTTGCTATGGATAATCCCGCCACGGGTAAGCCGCCCAGGTCGTAGCTGATATGCTCCGCTGAATAGGTAACAATGCCTTTAAGCGGCTTGATGCTTTTATAAATGCGGAATAGCTGTAAATCGCTCGTTTCATTGGCTTTTGCTTTGATAACACAACCGTCTGTTATTCGGTCATACCAAACGCCCGTTATAGGATATTGCATAGAAAGCTCATAAGCTCCGTTGCGTTCCTCGGTTACATTCACGCTTACCGCGTCTTTCAGAAAGCCTATTCCGTTATTTGTAAAGTCTGTTGCTGTTTTGCTGTATAAAATCGGTATCATAGCGAGCACCACCTCGGCACGATTTCAAGCCGCGTTACATTTCCCGTCCAGGATATAGCGTTATTGCCTGGGCTGAAAACGGGGAAGGCTGCCGCCGTCATTTTATCGTTGGCGGCGGTCGTCCCCTTGTAAGCGTTCATAATTTCCGAGTCAAGCTCTATATATCCGTCGATATTTGATAGCAATACGGAGGCTCCGTTGATATAAAGCGTTACCGTGCCGCTCCCAACGACTTTTATATAAGGCAAGCTCGGGAAAAACTCGGCGTTATAGAGTGAGCCCGCCGAGCTCATAATAACGGTGTTTTGCCCCTCAAAGGAATACTTAAAAGGCTTGCAATTAAAAGTAAGCGAGAGCGTACCGAGGTCGCGTAGCTCTTGCTCGAGGTTTACCTCCTCGGAAAAAGAGGCGAGGCGGTAATACTTGCTGTCGTAGCTATCCCATAAGCGAAAATATCCGCTCTCTGCTAAAAGCCAACCTTTGATTTGGTGTGCGAGTTCTGCAAACTCCCGCTCCGTCGCGTTGAGGAGCGAGAGTTTGTATTTCGCTTTAATGTTCTTATAGCGTCCGTTGTCGGTGATAAGGTCGCCGCTGCGTCCCGCTACGCTTGTATAGGTAATATCCCTCTGCGCTCCGTTAAAAGAGCCTTTTTCGGTAATAAGTAAACCAAATTCGAGGGAGCTATGGTCTTTGAAATTAAGAAACGGTAATTTTTCCATTATGCAAATACAAGCCCCTTTCGTTTGATTTTTTCTGCTATTAACTCTAATAAGCGGTCTACCCAGGTTTCCATATCCTCCTCGCTCTGTCCGTCGAGGTGTTCAATGTAAATAGCCCGCTCGCCGAGCTGAATTGTTACAACGAGTTTTCCCTCTCCCTCGGGAATATCCTTGCTTTGTGCTCGGTTGTATTCCTTGTTTTCGCTTTCCGTCAAGACGCGCTCGCCCTTGTGGAGTAACGCGGGGTACTCGTCGTAAGGTACATACTCCATACCGATACGGAGGCGGGAGAGTTCCTTAATATTGAGTCCCATACCGCCAACGCCTGGCACCCAATCGGGGATTTTTAGCTTGTTAAGCCCACGAATAAAAACATTTATGCCGTCAATAATCCAATTTATAGGTACCTTAAAGGCGTTTTTGATACCCTCAAATATATTCTTGAAAATGCCTACAACCGAGTCCCAGGCTCCGCGCCAATTTCCCGTAAAGACATTCTTTACAAAGTCGATAACGCCTTGAAAAACACCTTTTATATTGCCTACGACTTTTCCTATGCCCTCAAAAGCTCCCTTAAATACCGTGTTAAGCACATCAGCGACAACGCCGAGAGCTGCTTTAAGCGGTGTAAGTGCCTTATTGATAAGCCCTGTAAATAGGCTAATCAGAGGCGGCAAAATAAGGTCGAGGAGGTCAAGCAATGGCTCGAGGAGTGTAAACAATAGGTCGAGTATCGGCTTTAGAATAGGGGAGATAAGCTCGAGCAAGCTAATAATTACGGGGAGCACCGCCTCGAGCAAGCTCGTAAATATCGGCATAAGGTTATTGAGCAAGTCCGTAAGTATCGGCAACACGAGGTCTATAATCTCCAAAATAGGAGGTAACAGTAACTCTATAAGCTCCGTAATAACAGGCAAAATCGCCTCGATAATCTGCACAAGCAAAGGCATTACCGTGTTTATGAGGTCAATTAAAACGGGTAAAACAGCCTGGATAATTTTAAGTATCGGAGGTAGCAAAAGCTGTACTAACTCAATTACCACGGGTAATATTGCCTGTATAATCTGAATAAGAGGCGGTAGCAACGCTTGCAGTAGCTGAATTATAACGGGTAATATCGTGTTGAGTATCTCAACAATAAGCGGCATAAGCCCGTTTATAAGCTCAATTACGATAGGTAGTATCTGCTGTATGATTTGCAAAAGAAACGGCATAAGCTGTTGAATGAGGCTTACTATCACGGGCAAAATAGCCGAGATAATATTTTCAATCACGGGTAATAGCGTTTCTATAAGCTCAAACAGAATAGGCAAGAGCGTTTCTACTAATTCAAACAATGGAGGCAATACGCCGTCGAAAAGCTGTTGAATGATAGGCGATAACCTTGTAAATAGTTCTTGTATTGCGGGTAATTTGCTTTCAATAAGACTTAACACACTTTGGATAATAGGCAATACGGTACCGCCTAAATTGTTCATCATACCGCCAAGCGAGCGTTTAATGGTATCCATTGTGTCGGTAAACTTTACGCCCGCGTCTATCGTATCGTCGGACATTACCATACCGAGTTCGTGCGCCTTGTTTTTTAGTTCTTCGGTGCTTTCCGCTGTTTGGTTTAGCAGCGGTGCCATTTCTACACCCGCTTTTCCGAAAAGCTCTGTAGCCATTCGCGCCCGCTCTGTTTCATTATCCATACTTTGCAGGGCTTTTATTGTTTCCTCGAAAACCTCCTCTTGCGAGCGCAAGGAGCCGTCCGAGTTTGTAACCGATACGCCGAGCTTGTCGAAAGCCTCGGTTGCCGAGGCGGTGCCGCTTTTTGCCGCGTCCATTTTGGCGGTGAGTGTCTTAATGCCCGTTTGCAGCTTATCAACGGACATACCGTTTTGTGACATTACATAGTCCCACTCCTGGTATGCCGTTCTCGAAATGCCGATTTTTTGACTCATTTTATCGACATTATCAGCAGCAGCGGAGGTATCGCTTGCCATTTTGAAAGCCGCTGTGCCTACGGCAGTAGCACCCGCTACGACTGCGGTACCGACTGCGGCGGCACCTTTTGCAATAGACGAGAAAGCAGAGCCAACCTTTGAGCCGCTTTTTTCTGCTTTTTCGGTTGTTGTATCAATACTTTTGTTTGCCGCTGTATTGTCAATGAGTATCGTTCCAAAAAGAGAAAGAATACTCGCCAAAGGTTAGCCCTCCTCTCTGTTTTTATCAGCCTCCACAAGCGGCATAAGCTCCGCCATAATGTCCTCGGCTGTTCGTTTTGGTTTCTTTGGTTGAGGTCTGCCAGGTTTGAGGCACTCGTTTATAAACTCCTCAAAATCCATATTTACCTCGTCGCCTTTCAACTTTGCTACTACGGAATTTGCAAGCCACAACGGGAAAAGCTGCTTTTCAGCTTCGAGCTTTGCAAGCTGCTCCTCCTCTTTGCGGGCATAAGAAAGCAACTCACCGAGAGCCGATAAAGGGAGGCTCTCAATGAGTTGCCAATCGTAGTATTTATGTAAAAGGTTTAAGCTCCTTGCTCTACTTTCTTGCGTAGAGCACGCTTGAAAAAAGTTGTAACGCCCTCGTCGTGGATAATCTCGTTAATTACCTCCGCTGCGTCGAGCTGTTCCGCCTCGGTAATCGTGATGTTTTTGTAAGCCGCCACAAGCGGCGGGAGGTCGTCGGCGATTTTCCCGAGCTGCGGCGTAAGCTCCGCGAGCATTTCAAAAGCAAGAGTCGCAACCTTTTCTTTTGAAAGCTGTTTCATAGCGTCCTTTGCGTCCGTCGGCTCGTCGAAAATATCAACCGATTTCAGCTTTTCAATAACGGGTTTCATATCGAGCTTTGCTACAATTTTAAGCAGCATAGGCATAGTTTTGATAGTAAGCATAGTTTGGCTCCTCCTTAAATTCTTCTATAACTTGCTTTGCGATTATGCGGGTTTGCTGTCGGTTGGAATGACGGGCGCGGTGTCGATTTCCTCGACTTTCCACAAGTCGCCGTCAAGGTCGCTGTGCGGATAATGCGCGATAAACTCAAATGCGAGCTCACCCTCGGCTTTCTG
>CAYVUJ010000034.1:0-9189 GCA_964454825.1 uncultured Lachnospiraceae bacterium
AGAATCTGAACGAGGTGAACGGCGGCGCATATTTCACACTGCGCCTGATCCGCACAGGCTCGAAATACGCGGCACCGGACTATGAATACTGGTCAACGGCGTGGATGAAACGGCAGAAGAAGGCGGATGACAGAGCCGTTATCCGTGTACGTGATGGCAGGAGCAAAAGGAGGGGGAGGGTATGACCGCAAAGAGGCTGAGCAGACTGCGACATTTGCAAAAGCTGATCGACGACGACGAAGCTCTGCTTGCGCGGCTTGAAGCGCGCTTACAACCTGGAGGGGGTATATCGTCCGGTATGCCCGGAAGCCCGAACGCCCGAAACAAGATCGAGGAGATCGTTCCTCAGATTGCCGATCTGCGAACTCTCATAGAACGCGAGAAAGCCGAGTACACAAAAGAGCTTGTCACACTCAAAAGATACATACATACGGTCGATGATTACCAGATGCGACGGATACTGTCGTATCGCTTTGTCGATCTTCTGACATGGGATCAGGTGGCTGCAAGGATAGGAGGCGGCAACACCGGGGAAAGTGTACGTATGGCTTTCAGCAGGTTTTTGAAACGGTCGCAGTAAAACTAAACTTGTTCGTTTTGTTCGCTTTTTGTGTGATATCATAGTATCATCGAAAACCATGAGCGGTACGCCCTCTCCGGCGCGAAAAGGTACTGTGAAACCCGGAGCCCCCCCGAGCGGGCTTGCTAACCCCGAGGCGTGCTCAGTCACCGAATATTTTTTCGGGAGGTTTAATTGAAATCGGACGGGATGAGAAGAAAGCGTGAAAAACATTGGCGGAATTGAATATATCCGTGTTTTTGTCCGCTTTGAAAACGGCAAAAGTGTGTGTATTTGTCTCCGTGAAAAAAAGCTGTGTAATAGAAAGTGTACCCCGGACGTGGTCGAGCGTGACAAATTCCGGGGGTGGGAGGACGCGATGAGGCAGGACAAATACGGGAAGTCAAAACTCTGAACCCATTTTATTTTCCCACGTTTTTCTGTGGGTTGTGAAAAACTCCGGACGGCTGATAAGTAGCGTAAAATGGCGAAGCCGTCCAATCCAGATCATATGCCGTGATGTCCGGCAGGAAGGATAGAGATGAACAATCCAAAGTTTGAAGAAGCCGTTAAAAAGGCGCAGCTGGGCGGGACTGTGCTGAACATCTTCGGCAGTATGCGGAAAGAGCTCGAAAAGCGCCTTGAGGGCTCGACCAAGGCGGACGTGATTGCAATTTATGCCATGACGCTTACCGACCTTGTTCTTGACCGCGAACACAAGGCGAAGCTCGGCATGACTGAGAATATACTGCGAGAGGCAGGTCTTTTCTCAAAATGACGGATAAGGAACACAGCCGGAATGAGATCGCGCCGCTCCCGTGCAAGGGCTGTGAGCGCGACATTCCGGACAAGGTGTGCTCAGCGTACAGGAACTGTCCTGCGTGGAGAGGGTGGTTTTCAAAGGAGTTTTCTCGGGTGACTCAGGCAATCAGGAGGTGTGACGATGGCATCGGCAAAAAATAAGGGCGCGCGAAAAAGCACGGCGGGAGGTGCAAAAAGCACAGGAAAAGGCGCGGCGACGAAGAAACGCGCGGAAATGAAGATCGGCGATGTGAAGGACGGCGTGATCTACGTTATGCAGGCGGGGACTCCGGTGTACATAAAGACCGCTGACGTGTGTGCTTTGACCGGAAAGACAAATCAGTGGATTGGCCAGCTCACCGCCGAGGGGGTCATAAACAAGAAGCAGACGGCACACGGCTCACTTTACGAGCTGCACGAGGCTCTCGGCTCTTATATCGAAATGCTTGAGGCGAGAGTCGAAAAGCGGACGGCGAGCGCCGCCGAGATTGATCTTGAGCGTCTGCGCGCCGACGCGAAGCTCAAAGCAGCGAAGGCTGACGTCGCGGAGATGGACGCGCGCGAACGCGAGGGCAAGATGCACCGCTCCGAGGATGTGGCGGCGCTGACCGCCGACCTCATTTTCACCCTGCGCGGTTCCCTGCTCGCCCTCCCGGGGAGGGTAGCCACCGAGCTTGTCGAGGTAAAGACTGCCGCCGAAGCTGCGGATATCGTCGATCGCGAGGTTCGAAAGATCATGTCGGAGATGGCGATGTACAAGTACGATCCGGAGAAGTACGAGGAGAGGGTGCGGGAGCGGCTGAAACTGGAAGCACGAACGCTTCTCGACACAGAGATCGAGGAGGAGTGAAAACTTGTTCGTTTTGTTCGCTTTTTGTGTGATATAATGGTACCGTGAAAAATGAATCAAGACCGTTCGGCACCTGTCGGGCGGTATTATTATGCCCTGCGAGAGGAACGTAAGATGTACGAAGGGAGGAGGGAAACGTGACAAGCAGACGGGACGCGGCGAGGCTCAATGCCGCGATATCAAAGGTCATTCTTGCGCTTCGCCCTCCGGATAACCTCCCCGTGTCGGAGTGGGCGGACAAAAACCGTCGTCTTTCCGCTGAGGCGTCGGCGGAACGGGGAGAGTGGCGCACGAGCCGCACGCCGTATCTCAGGGATATAATGGACGCGTTCGGCGATCCGAAGGTGCGTTCTCTTGCCGTTGTCGCCTCGTCGCAGGTTGGCAAGAGCGAAGCTGAACTGAACATGATCGGTTCGGTGATCGATCAGGACCCAGGCTCGATCTTGTTCATCCACCCGACGAGGGGCGATGCGAAGGAGTTCTCGCAGCTCCGTATCGCACCGATGATCCGCGACACAAAGTGTCTGCGCGAGAAGGTCTCCGATCCGAAGAGCCGCGACAGCTCAAACACAATAATGCAGAAGAGCTATTCCGGCGGCATTCTGACGCTGTGCGGCTCGCAGGAGGCTCACTCGCTCGCGTCAAAGCCGATCCGCTACGTGTTCGGTGACGAGCGTGACCGTTGGGCAAAGTCGGCAGGGAGTGAAGGTGATCCGTGGAAGCTTGCTACGGCGCGGCAGCTCACTTTCTACAACGCGAAGGCTGTACAGGTCTCGACTCCGACTATAAAGGGCGACTCGGAGATCGCAAAGGCCTATGCTAAGGGGACGCGCGAGCGGTGGAAATCTCGCTGTCCGCACTGCGACAAATACAGTGAGATCACCTTTGCGAACATTCGCTTCGATCACGAGATTCACGGAGAGGGCGACGAAAAGACCGTCGTTGTCTCGAATATTTTCTACATCTGCCCGGAGTGCGGCGGCGTTTCCTCCGAGGGCGAGATGAAGCGCGCTCCGGCGAAGTGGGTCGCCGAGAACCCGGAAGCATATACCGAGCACGGCCGGCGCTCGTTCTGGCTCACGTCGTGGGTATCGCCGTGGGCCTCGTGGGAATCGACGATAGTGGAATACCTCGAAGCGCTCGGCGACACGGCAAAGCTTCAGGTGGTGTTCAACACCCGTTTCGGTCAGCTTTGGGAGAATCGCGGCGACGTCGCCGATGAGGACACAGTGATGGAGCGTCGCGAAGATTACGGCGCGGAGTTACCGGACGGCGTGCTTCTGCTCACGATGGGCGTCGATACGCAGGACGACCGTCTCGAATACGAGGTAGTCGGTCACGGGCATTTCGGCGAGACGTGGGGGATCAGGAAGGGCGTAATATTCGGACGACCGGACACTGCTGCTGTATGGGGCGAGCTTGACGCGGAGCTTGAGCGCGTATATCACTTTGCAAACGGCGTGGGGCTTCGCGTCTCGGTCACATTTGTGGACGAGGGCGGCCATTTCACGCAGGACGTGCGCCAGCGGTGCCTTGAGCGTCAGGGGCGACGCGTGTTTGCCATAAAGGGGCGGGGCGGTGCCGATATTCCCTACACTTCGCCGCCAAAACCTCAGAAGATCGTCGTCGGCGGAAGGACGGTCGGCAAGTGTTACGTGTTTTCGATCGGCGTTGACGCGGGCAAGCAGCTCATTATGGACTCGCTTCGCGTGAAGGACCCGTCCTCGCCGAAATACTGTCACTTTCCGAGGCGCGACGACTATGGCACGGCGTACTTCCGCTCGCTTTTGTCTGAGCATCTTGTGTACAGGGAAAACAGCAAGGCCAACCGCTTTCAGTGGGAAAAGATTCCTGGACATGAGCGCAACGAGGCGCTTGACTGCCGCAATTACGCTTTGGCGGCGGCAAAAGCTATGTCTCCGAATTACGACGCGCTTGAACAGCGGATCAAGGGAACTCAGGTCGGAGAGGGACAGACGGCGCATCCGGTGCAGAGGGAAAAGAAAAGACCGGACAGACGATCCGGTCTTGATAAATACTATGACGAATGGTAGTCAGTGAAGGGGAAACTTGCGCCCAGCGAAAAATTCAAGCTTTCTTAATACCGACAGGAGGATATTATGGCGGGATATGTAAGAGTATCGAGGGAGACGGCTCGTCGACTTTGCAAGCATTATTCGGCGCTCGTTGAGCGTCTGCTTGCCGCGCAGATCGCGCTTGCCGAGGGCGGCGTAAAATCGTACACGATCGGAGATCGCTCCCTTACCAAGTTTGATCTTGACTCCCTCGGCGCTGAGATCAGTGATGCGCTCGAAAAACAGGCGTATTACGAGGCGATAGCCTCCGGAAAGACGCCCCGGAAGGTCATCGGCGTAGTGCCGATGAATTGGTAATGAAAAAGCCTCCGATTGCGGAGGCATGGGTTAGCTGAAAATATCGGAATGAGAGCCGGTGTCGACAAGGGTAAGCGTGAGTATATCGTTTTCGATCAGGTAAACGAGCAGCCAGTCCGGTTTTATATGGCATTCTCTGAATCCGGCAAAGCCGCCCGACAATGCGTGATCCCGGTATTTCTCGTCAAGCTTTTTGCCTTGACGAAGCGTATCGACGACAGTGTCGAGAGCGTTCATGTCAAGTCCGCGTTTTTTCATGAGCTTATAGCTTTTCTTGTAAGCGGAGGTGAATTTGATTTGATACATCAGTTTTCCATAGCCGCCTTCAAGTCGTCCATGTCGGTATATCCTTTGACGTCGGGGTCTGAGGATATCCGTTTGGCCTCATTCATTGCCTCAAGCGTTTTTGTGGAGTACCGGGGTATTTCAACGCTGAAGGGCAGACCGCCGCGCAGGACACATTGATGCAGAAACAGGTTTACAGCACCGGACATATCGAGTCCGAGACTGTTGAAAAGCTCAGTAGCGGCCTTCTTTACGTCGGCGTCGATTCTTACTTGTGTAGGTATTGAAGCCATTTGATCATCTCCTTTGCATTGTTCACTGTTATTATATACGTTTTGGTTTACAATGTCAAGCAAAACGTATTAAAAAGTTGAGTTGGCGTCGTGACGACGAATCAGAGTGTGTTCACACTGCCGCTCAACGTGCATAATTTGCACATTTCAACGGCGTGAACACGCCCGGTAAATATTACGGGTACATGTCCTTCGGGACTGTATCGGGGATCATCGGCGAGGTTATGCTCCTTTCGGCGTCGGTGATCCTCATATTATGCTTTGAAACGGAGGTAAAACGAAGTGGAAAATAAAAAGCGCTCACTTCTCGGCTTGTTCGGCAGACAGAAGGAGAAGACAGCGCAGACTGCGAAGCGCGCGTATGCCAAAGGCTACAGCGACGCGGGAGCGAGTCTTACGCGTCGGAGCCTCAAGAGCTTTATCGCTCAGAGCGGCTCGCCGATCGAGGATATCGACCTAAACAACAAGACTCTGCGCCAGCGAGGGCGTATGCTTTACATGGCGTCGCCTATCGCGTCCGCCGCCGTGAATACGACAAGGACGAAGGTCGTCGGAGCGGGACTGCGGATGAGACCCGCCGTCGATCGCGCGGTACTGGGACTTTCCGACACGGCAATCACCGACTGGCAGAAGAAGACCGAGGCGGAATGGAGGCTGTGGGCAGAGAGGTGTGAAAACTGCGACGCATTGGGAATGAACAATTTCTCCGAGCTTCAGCAGATCGCCGTGAAATCGTGGCTGATGAGCGGCGATATTTTTGCGCTCTTTCAAAGGCGGGAGAAGACAGCGCAGAACCCGTATACACTTCGCCTTCAGCTTGTCGAAGCGGATCGCGTATGCACTCCGGCGGCGGGCAAGGGAGTGTTCTCCCCGTTTATGACGGAGGGAGTCGCCGAAAACGGGAACAGAATACACGACGGCGTTGAGGTCGACTCCTTCGGGAGGGTCACAGCGTACCACATATGCAGCGCTTACCCCGGACAGATATACGCGGCCGATCCTACGTGGACGAGAGTCGAAGCGCGGGGAGCGCGCACGGGGATACCGAACATTCTGCACGTCATGGACGCCGAGCGCCCGGATCAGTACAGGGGCGTGACGTTCATCGCGCCGGTGATCGAGATGCTTCTACAGCTTCGCCGCTACACGGAAGCGGAGCTTATGGCGGCGCTCGTGCAGACGTATCTGACCGCGTGGATCACGACTGAGACTGGCGACAATTTCGATTTCAACGAAGTCGGCGCCGGGGACATCGCCGGAGTGCCGGGAGATCAGCCCGACAATATTTCGCAAAGTCCGAACGAGTACGAGATGGGACCGGGGACGGTCAACTACCTCGCGCCGGGTGAAAACGTCACCCTCGGAAATCCGAATATCCCGACGGCTGGGTTTGAAAGCTTTGTTAAAATGCTGTGCCGCATGACCGGCGCGAGCTTCGAACTGCCCTACGACGTGCTCATAAAAGAGTTCAATTCGTCGTATTCGGCGGCGAAGGGAGCGCTTGAAGAGGCGTGGGAGATGTTCAAAATGCGCCGGGCGTGGTTTGTTGCGGACTTCTGTCAGCCCGTGTATGAGGCATGGCTCTCGGAGGCGGTGGCGACGGGGCGCATCAAAGCGCCGGGATTTTTCACCGATCCGGCGATACGCGCGGCGTGGTGCGGCGCGAGGTGGGACGGTCCGGCGCAGACGCATCTCGACCCGGTCAAGGAGGCGAATGCGAACATCCTTCTCGTCGATCGTGGTTGGAAGACGAATGAGCAGGTAACCCGCGAGTTTTACGGCGGCTCGTTCGAGGATAACGCCGAACAGATCGCTCACGAGCGCGAGATATTCATCCCCGGAGAGGGAAAAACGAAATTCGAGGAGGACGAAAATGAAAAAGAAACTTGACCTTAACCGACGTTTTTACGCAATGGCGAGCTTTGAGGACGACAGTGCCGAAATAACGCTCTACGGCGACGTTGTGGAGAAACAGCCTGTCAATCCTTTCACCGGGGATGTGATTCCCGGAGATTACATAATCGGCGGCGAGTTTATCGCCGATCTGAACGAGATCGCCGCCTCTGGCGTGAACAGACTGATGTTTCGCATCAACTCATTCGGCGGGGATGCTTCGGTCGCTCTGCTCATCCACAATCGGCTGCGCGAGCTTGCCGCCGGCGTTGAGATCGTCTGCCGCGTTGACGGCGTGGCGATGAGCGCCGGATCGGTCATAATGTGTGCGGCAGATCGCGTGATCGTGCATCCGTCGTCTCTCATCATGCTTCACAAGTGCTGGACGTTTGTTCTCGGCGGGTATAACGCCGACGAACTCCGGTCGCTTGCGAAGGAAAACGACGCATGGGACAAGGCGATGCTCGGCATCTACGCCAAAAAGTCGGGGATGAGTGAGACAGTATTATCCCACATGATGAGCGAAACGACATATATGACAGGTACACAGGCGTTGGAGAAAGGCTTCGCCGACGAGATAAGCGAGGACGGCGGCGTACAGATCGCGGCGAGCGCGGACCGTCACGCCCTGTTTGTTTCCGGGCGGCGAGTGGCGCTCGCGCACGCTCTTTTCGCTCCGGAGGGCATTCCGACATTTGAAGCGTCGGAAGAAAAAGCGGTAACAGCCGTATGTGCGGATGTTATAGATAAAAAATCGCCGGGTAAGCCCGGCAATAGAGGAGGTAGCCTTATGGCAAACAATCTGACCGAGCTTCGGACCGAAAATCCGGAGCTGGCGGCGAGCGTTGAAAACGAGGTGCGCGCGGCGGTGACAAACGAGAACGCGGGCGCTGTGTCGGACGCTTGTGCCGCAGAGCGTGCACGTCTTTGCGAGATCGATGAGATCGCCGCGCTGTATGATCCGGAGACGGTGCGCGAGGCGAAGTACGGCGAGAAAGCGTGCAGCGCCGCCGAGCTTGCTTTCCGTGCTGCGCAGAAGGCGGCAAAGGAGGGCGGCGCGTTTATGGCGGCCGTCACCGCAGATCACGCAGAGTCGGGCGCAAAAAACGTGGAGTCCGTGCCTGCTCCCGAGGATGGGGGCGAAGGCCCGAAGGACGTTGAGGCGGCGGCAAAGAAAGCCGTCTCGGACTACGTAAAAACGAAGAAGGAGGCGAAGTGATATGTCTGAGCTTGTAAACAAGATCGGCACGTTTGAACAGGACAATCTGATCGCCAGAGCGTTCCCCGCCGCAGATACAATGGGAATTGTCATCGGCAAGCTTGAAGCCGCATCAACTCTCAGGCGCGGCACACTGCTTGCAAGGGGCTCTGACGGCAAGTACGTACCCTACACCGGACCGGAGGACAATGCCGACAAGGAGAATGAGGAAGAGGGCGAGGAAGCGGAGAACGGCAAGGGCGCAGTCACCACCGAGCCGACTGACGGTAAGAAGCCGAGCGCCATACTCTGCGATGATACCTATGTGGGGACTGAGGATGACGAGACTGCCGTCGCGTACCGCTCGGGCAATTTTAACCCGGCAGCAGTTGAGGCGGCGAGTGGCTGTAAGCTGACCGACGCCGACATCGACGAGCTTCGCAAATATGACATCATCTTCACGCAGATGATCTGAGGAGGTACAAAATGAACATTTACGACACCTATTTCATGCTCGCGGCGGTGAGAGAGCTTCCCCCGGAGCACACGTTTTTCAAGTCGCGTTATTTCCCGACCGACGAGGCGCTTGACGTGTTCGGCACCTCACGTGTCCTCGCGGATTACGCTGAGGCGACGACCAAGAAGGCGCCGTTTGTCCTTCCGCGTGTCGGCGGTATTCCGGTAGAGCGCGACGGATTCTCGACCTACGATCTCGAACCGGCGAACATCAGCGTTTCGATCCCGCTGACGATAGATCATCTCACAAAGCGCGGCTTCGGAGAGTCTCTTCTTTCCGGCAGGACGCCTGCCGAGCGCGCTCAGTATTTCCTTGTCCGCGATCTCGAACAGCTGTCCGCGATGATCTCCCGCAGTGAGGAGGTCCTCGCCGTACAGACGATGATCGACAACGGCTGTGT
>CAYVUJ010000035.1:0-9186 GCA_964454825.1 uncultured Lachnospiraceae bacterium
GCAGTTCCTTTATAAGGTCGCCCTTTCCTCTGATATTTATATAGTGCGGTTCAAAATCATTGTCAATATCAATACCGAGTGTTGATTTCGGCAGATCGCGGACATGTCCTTTTGACGCCATCACTTTGTAGCTTGATCCAAGATATGCTTTGATTGTATTAATTTTTGCGGGAGACTCGACTATTACGAGGTTGGTCATATATATAATCGCCTTCAGGCGCTCCTTTTTTATTTATTCGTCCTTTGACGGGACAGTATATTCTTCATTTCCTCTTCGCGTGAAATAACCGCCGGGAGAACCCTCCACCGCTCCGGAGATTTCAAGCATCGTCATTGCGGCAAGAACATCGCTGATGTTGTAACCCATGGAGCTTATTTCATCCGGGAGAGTCGGAACATCCGGCTTCATGACGTTATATATTTCAATGTATTTCGCGTCGAGGCCGTTCATGAATTCCGTGTCTATAGCGACCTCGGAGCGGGCCTCGGACTGCTTAATGATCTGTTCAGCCGTACGTTCATCTTTCTTCGGCGCCGCCTTCTTCTTCCCGGAGGCGGCTTTATCACCCGACCTTGCGCCTGTAGCCCTTCGCTCGCGCTTTATCCTCTCGATATCGCGTCCGCCGTATACTCCCTGACCGTAGTATCCGTTATAATCATCAAGGGAGGATACCACGTGATAGAGCGCGGCGGCATCAAGATATTCGTCATCCTTTTTCGAAAGGTATTTGCGTCTGAGCTTACTCGGGTTAATCATGGGAAACACGTCCTTAAATTCTATAAGGATATCGGATGCCTCGGTAATAGCGGGAACTCCCTGCTTGATCAGCGTATTCGGGCCGTTACTGCTCTCGGAATCGATATTTCCGGGAACGGCAAAGACAGCCTTGCCCTGATAGACAGCGTGATTTGCCGTGATCAGAGCTCCGCTGTTATCGTCGCCTTCCACCACGACAGTTGCTTGCGAGATACCGCTTATAATTCTGTTTCTGACCGGGAAGTGGGGCCCCGCCGGCGGGGTAGCCGGAGGATATTCCGTTATGACCACGCCTTGCTTGA
Organism: uncultured Lachnospiraceae bacterium; assembly: GCA_964454825.1. GTDB lineage: Bacteria > Bacillota > Clostridia > Oscillospirales > CAG-272 > UMGS1312. Next base: position 1,060 of record CAYVUJ010000035.1, read on the forward strand.
CAACCTCTTTAAGAAGTGTTCTGTGGACTTTCGGGTAGCAGATATCTATGCCGCATCCAAGCACCGCCACCGTAATGCCTCCGGCAGACAGCGCACCGGCCATCGCCATTCCGTCAACTCCGATCGCAAGACCGCTGACAACCATCGCGCCGCCTGTTGCCAGGTCATACCCCAGATCATACGCGGTACGCTTTCCGTAATCGGTCATTTTCCGGGTTCCGACAACTGCGCAGGAAAAATCAGTGTTCCACGGCGGGATATGCCCGAAGCAGTAGAGGACAAGCGGCAGATTGATCTGGTGTCTGATCGATTTCGGGTAATCGTCATCATGAGCGGTGAGGATCCGGACATGGTGCAGATCACACCATGTTACGATGTTTTCAGCATCTTCAAGAGTGAACTGAGTGAACATTTTGACAGTGCTCTGCTTATCGATGCCGATACATTGAGCGATCGCATCGTAACCGGCCTCTATCGCGTCCCGTGGAGTGCCGAAAAAATCGAGGAGCTTACCGACGAGCATGCTCCCCTGACCGAGACACATCGACATCCAAACCCAGAATTTCCTCTCATCCATACTTCAAGTGCCTTTCTGTTTTATGAAAAGGTTTTTCTCTGTTCCCAAAGAATTACACATGAGGCAAGCGCGGCGTTGAGCGAATCCACGCCACTAAACATCGGAATAATAACCGACGAATCGCAAGCTGCAATGATCTTCGCGTCAATGCCATGACCCTCGTTCCCGACTATGAAAACATCGGACGGACAGATCTCAAAATCGCCGAGAACACCGGAGTTTTCTTCAAGCGCCGCCGCAAAAACACGTCTACCATCCTTGTGGAGATCCATGATAGCTTCAAACGGGTCCTCAACGCAGATCAGCTTGGTTCTGAAAATTCCGCCCATCGACGCTCTGACTGTCTTCGGATTGTAGACATCCGCACAGTCGTGCAGAGAGATGTTGTCATACCCAAATGCGGCGGCGGTACGGCTGATCGTGCCGAGGTTTCCGGGATCACGGATAGAGCTGCACATAAACACAGTCCCCGCAGGCTTTTCGTACCGGGAAACGACATCGCATGCACATACCGCAATAACACCCTGGGGGGCACTTTCTGTAGAGATCTTCATAAACGGACCTTTCTGAAGGACCATCAGTTCAACATTCTCCGAAAGGCAGGCATCATCGACATACAACGACGCCATATCCTCCCTAACGAGCAGATAACGGACAATACCGCGTCGGAGCGCCTCATCCACCAGCTTTAAACCCTCACACAAAAAAAGCCCTTCAGACCGCCGATATTTTGTATCGCATAGTTTTGAAAAACGTATAACCGAGGGGTTTTGATTTGACTTGATCACATCACAGTGCACCATATCCGCATATTCTCCCGGTTGAGTTTTAAGTCTCAATTTTAGCACAAAAACCCGGCGTACCGGGTTTTATGTTGTATCAGAGTGCCGCCTTAGCCTTTGCTACGATATCCGCAAATGCTTCTTTGTCGGAAACCGCAAGCTCTGCGAGCATCTTTCTGTTGAGGTTGATGCCGGCCAGCTTCAGACCGTGCATGAACTGAGAATAGTTGATTCCGTTAGCCTTAGCCTGTGCGGAAATTCTCGTGATCCACAGGGAACGGAAATCTCTCTTCTTGAGCTTTCTGCCGATATATGCATAGTTGCCGCTCTTCATAACGGCCTGCTTTGCCATCTTAAAATGCTTGCTCTTGGCGCCCCAATATCCCTTTGCGGCCTTAAGCATCTTATTTCTTCTCTTACGAGTTGATTTTGCGCACTTAATTCTTGCCATTTTTCACGAATCCTTTCAATTGATTACAGTATTATTACTTGTTGATAAGACGCTTAACGTTTGCGCTCATTGCATCGCTGAGATATGCGCCGGAACGGAGCTTTCTCTTTCTCTTCTGGCTCTTGAGACCGAGCTTGTGGCGATGCTCAGAGTGATTCATCTTTACCTTGCCGCTTCCGGTAACAGAAAAGCGCTTCGCTGATGCGCGGTGAGTTTTAATTTTTCCCATCTTCGAATGTATCCTTTCAAGAATGTAAAATAAACTTTAATTACTGCTTTCCCTGCTGTTTGGCAGGAGAAATAAACAAAACCATACGCCTTCCTTCAAGAACAGGCGCTTTATCAACAGAACCGTATTCCGAACAGAACTCAACAAAACGGTCAAGCATTGCACGACCGATCTCCTGATGTGCCATCTCACGCCCTCTGAACTGCAAGCACACACGCACCTTGTTACCTTCGCAAAGGAACTTAACGGCGCGGTTGGCTTTGGTCTCGAAATCGTGATCGTCGATGCGGCAGGAAAGCTGCACCTCCTTGACCTCGACGGACTGCTGCTTCTTTTTCGCTTCCTTATCGCGTTTATCACGCTCGTAGCGGAATTTACCGTAGTCCATCGCACGGCAGACCGGCGGGTTCCCCTGGGGCGCGATCAAAACAAGATCAAGTCCCCTGTCATAAGCATAATCCTTTGCCTGCGAGAGCGACATAACGCCCATCTGATCGCCGTTCTCATCGAGCATACGAACCTCATCGGCTCTGATGTCGTCATTGATAATTAAATCTTTCGTGCCTATGGTATGAGCACCTCCAATAAAATATCGCGCAGAAAGAATTTCTCCGCGCGACATGACATAACAAGCATCATATTAACCGGACTCGCTGTGCGGTACGGTGAGAACGGAGCGTTCTTCTTTCTTTACACCCGGTATTATACCACCACTCAAAGCGTTTGTCAAGTGATTTGTAATATTTTTTCAAAAAGTCTCAAAAGAAGCACAACTGTAAATTTCGCACGGTATATCGAGCGTGCAGCAAATCTCGGCAAGCCTTTTGCACGCCGGATTTTCCGTGCCGAAATGACCCGCCTCGAGAACACACAGACCGCTCTCGGCCGCGTCTGCCGCGCGATTATATGAGCACTCGCCGGTCAGAAGCAAATCGGCTCCGATATCCCTTGCCGCGGCGATAAAATCGCCGCCGCTTCCGCCCACGACGCAGATACGGCGCACCGCACCGCATCCGTACAGAGTGACATACGGCACGCCGAGTCGATCCTTGCATCTCAGCGCAAACTCTCCGGCGTCGAGCGGCTCATCCAGATCAAAATACCGTCCGAGGGAAGGCGCCTCGCTGTCTCCGAACGTACCCGCGCTCTCATACCCGAGCGCGCGGACAAGGCAGTCGTTGACGCCCTTTTCACCGGCGTCAAATCTTGTATGAAGCGAGATAACGGTGACATTCTCCCTCAGCGCGCGGATGATCCTGCGGCCGACAAGCTCGTCGCAGTTCACACTGCGCACGCCCCTGAATATCATCGGATGGTGCGTGAGCAGCACATTACATCCGCGCGTGGACGCCTCGGCTATCGTCTGTTCTGTGGCGTCAAGCGCGACAAGGACCTTTTCCACACTCGCAGATGTGTCCACACAGCACATGAGGCCGTCGTTGTCCCATTCACAGGAATCACAGCGCGGATACAGTCCGTCGAGATAATCACAAAACTCTCTGATCTTCATTTCAAACTCTCCCGAGAAGCGAGGTAAGGTCCGCAAGCATCGCTTCTTCCATGGCGAAATCCGCCTTGCCCCGTTTCTTTCCGTTTATGATTTTTGAAAGTATGTCAAGCTGATTCTCGAGATAAGCACGAGTCACGCTGTCACCGCGTCCAGTCTCGAGATTTTTCCTTCCGAACGCAAGCTCCGCATTGGTCATTTCGCGTCGCTCCCCGGTGTAGGAAGCGACGATGACAGTGTAGTGCTTCCCCTCATCAAAAATTATCCTTTCATCGAGGATAGCGTACCCGTTTTCGCAGAGGTAACGCCGCAGATGATACTGCATGGTCATCGGCTGGAGAATGAGCTTCGGCCGGGCGTTGACGAGATACTCCTCGCGATCGATGATCGTCGCGATTAGCTCTCCTCCCATGCCTGCGATGACGATATGGTCGTATCCGTTCGAATCGCATTCACACTTGTCAAGGCCGTCGGAGAGATAGAGTGTCAGTCTGTCACCCACGCCGTACTGAGCCGCGTTTTCACGCGCGCTTTGAAGCGGTCCGGGATTGACGTCACTCGCCCAGGCCCGTTCGGCGCGACCGGACAGTATGAGCGAGATCGGCACATATGCGTGATCCGTTCCGACGTCGAGGAGCCTCGCTTTGTCCGCAACAAACGAGGCGATCGCAGACAGCCGGGGTGTCAAAGTAATATGTTTCATCATTACAGCAAGCGAGCGCGACATTCGCCGCGCTCCTATCGTTTATTTTGCCGCCAGATATTCGTTTATGCTCTCGACGAGCGCATCCGCATCAGTTCCGTGAACAGCACACGCATCCTCGATGCTCTCGCCGCGGGATGCGGGACAGCCAAGGCAATGCATTCCGATGTCAAAGAAAAACTTCGCGGTTTCCACATCAAAATCGAGCACATCTCCGATAAGGGTTTCTTTTGTAACAGTCATCTTTTTTCCTCTTTCCTGTATTTTTTAATATCTTAATTAGCTTTTTTCATTTCCACATGGTCCGGGACAATGACCTTTTTTATATCCGCGCCGAGCGCTCTCAGCTTGCCGACAATGTCCTCATACCCGCGCTCTATCCGGAAGATATCGGTAATCTCAGTCTCGCCCTCGCACATAAGTCCGGCAATGATAAGCGCAACGCCCGCGCGCAGATCGACTGCACGGACCGGAGCCGCGGAGAGGGGCTTCCCTCCCTCGATGATGGCAGTCTGCGACTCGACAGTGATCTCAGCGCCCATTCGCACAAGCTCACCGACGTACTTGAAACGCTTGTTTTCGTACACGCCCTCGGAAACATAGCTGACGCCGTTCGCTTTACAGAGCAGAACTGTCATCTGCGGGTGCATATCGGTGGGAAATCCGGGATACGGAAGGGTTTTGATACGCGTATTCGAAACATTCCGGCATCCAGAGACAATGATATAGTCATCATACTCCTGAATATTCGCGCCGACCTCTTCGAGCTTTGCGGTGATGGACTCAAGATGCTTCGGAATAACATTGTTAATGCGGACAGTTCCGCCGGTAACACATGCAGCGATCATGAATGTTCCGGCTTCGATCATGTCCGGGATGATCGTGTAGGTACATCCGTGCAGTGACTTTACCCCACGTATCTTTATCATATCCGTACCGGCACCGCTTATTCTTGCGCCGCAGGTATTCAAAAAGTTGGCAAGATCAACGATATGCGGCTCACGCGCCGCGTTATCGATGTATGTTGTACCTTCGCCGAGGCATGCTGCGATCATGAGATTCATCGTAGCGCCCACGGAGGCTTTATCGAGGAAGATCGACGCGCCGCGCACACCGAGAGGAGCATCGATAGTCACATCACCGGATTCGATTGCAACAGTACCGCCGAGCGCCTCAAAGCCCTTTATATGCTGATCGATCGGACGCTCACCGAAGTCACAGCCGCCCGGCAGAGCGACTCTCGCCTTATTGAATCTTCCGAGCTGTGCACCGAGAAGGTAGTAGGACGCGCGCATCTCCGACACGAGATCATACGGCGCTTCGCAAAACTCCACATCTGTGCAGTCGATCTCAACAGTGTTTTTATTTACATTGCGAATGCGGGCCCCGATTCTGCTCAGAATTTCAAGAGCAAACGAAACATCCCTGACATTCGGCATATTTTCAATATAGCATTTATCACGAACAAGAACACAGGCAAAAATAATAGGCAGAGCAGCATTTTTCATTCCGCTCATCTCCACGCTGCCATTCAGCGCTCTCCCGCCTTTTACAACGATTTTTTCCATTTTAAGTGCTTTCTGAAACTATCTATGTAACAATCGCTCGGTTTTGTTTTAAACCAAGAGTAGTCACACAGTCCACCATGCAGACGGCTCCATTTATATTCAAAAATCATAATAAGCCAAAATAAGCAATGACCATTATATCACACATTTTCAAAAAAAACAATTTCTTACCGCTCTTTTTTTATTCCGATACGGCAATTGTATCAAATTTTACCATTTATTCAAGAAATATTAAACAATTCTTCGCATTTCACCCCTTCAACATAGCGACAAAAAGATCGACGACCATACCATAACTTTTTACGCCCGCTGTACCCTGGATCGAGAGATACGTATCATTGACCGCCGACGACACCTTCGACACAGTCGAGTCCCGGTATTTATCAAAGAATTTGCTGTATGCAGCAAGGTCATATTTCACCTCATCCGTGAGAACCGAATACACCCTGGCGTATGAGTCACGATCAGCGCTGTAAAGCGCATCACCGATGAACTCAAACATGTTAAGATACGCGCTGTAACGCACAAAGCTGTCCTCTGAATCTGCACACACGAGAAAGGCGACAAAATTAGCCTCGTCCTCCCGGGCAACTCCTCTCTGGTGCGCCATCTCATGTGCCGCAGTATACGGCAGAATATAATCAGGATAGTTGACATTTAAATTTGCCTCTCCGGTAAAAAAGCTGTATACTCCGGAGATATGCGTGTATGTCATAGGCTCCGACAAGGCGATCTGCTTAACTCGCGACTCAAAATTAACAACCAACGACCAATTGATGTCAAATACCTTATAGGCGTCGTTGAGCTTTGCGATCATATCGCTGTTAGAATACGGCATGACAGAGGATGATTTCTCCTCAAACAACACCCCTGATTTTATCTCATTCAGCTTATCCGTCAGATAAAGCGCAGCATCCGAAAGCTCGTCAGCTGAAACAGGAGCCCTCTCAAGTCCGAGCTTTTCATCCATACCGGGAGTCGAATACCCCGGCGCCAATGTAAGCACAAACAGCGAATACACGAGCGATATTACAGAGACAAACGAAATAACGCATCTCATCCCGCGCACCGGCGATTCCTTTGTTCGTCTGACTGTGAGAACTATGACCGAGATCACAAGGACCGGAGAAAAAAGCAAAATACACTCTGAAAGAGAGAAAGGGAAAAAGCTTGTAATCTCAGCAAGGAGGAAACGACACGCCGCCGCGACCGTTCGGTTAAAAAGCTCGGCAAACTCCGGCGATACACGAAATCCGACATGAACAAAAGCCAAAACAACAGACAGGCCGATGAAAACACGGGCGACAAACGGAACGTATTTTCTGATTCCGGCATATATTTTGCACTTCACTGCTGTTCACCATCCATTTTAAAATCTCCGAAATATCTGCTGATAACCGAGGAAATATCATCCGGCAATCCGGCTGTGATCTCTAAGCGCTGAGCGCTTGCCGGGTGCACAAACGATACTCTGCAGGAATGAAGCGCATGTCTTGGAATGGCCTCAGATGCACTTCCGTAAAGTGAATCTCCGGTTATAGGAGCGCCGATATGAGCAAAATGTACACGGAGCTGATGGGTTCTGCCGGTAACAGGAAAAGCCCGGACCAGTGATCTGCCGGCATTCTCACAGAGCACCTCATAGCGCGTAATTGCAAGCTTTCCGCCGTCGTTTTCCCGGCACACTTCCCTTTCGATCACACTGTCCAGAACCCTTCTGAGATATGTCTCCACTGTGCCGTACTTTTGGGCAAGTACGCCGTCAAGCACGGCGATGTAGGTTTTGTGAATATCTCCCTCAGCCATGCTTTTATTCAGAGTATATGACGAAAGCTTTGAATTTGCTACGATCATGGCTCCGCTTGTATTTGCATCAAGGCGGCTGACCGGCCTAAACACATACGGTTTGCCTTTATTCAGGTACGCAAGCGCATTCGCGACCGTATCCTCACGATGTCCGAAGGACGGGTGCGACGGCATAAAAGGCGGCTTGTTGACGACTGTCAGAAACTCATCACTATAAGCAATTTCAATCGGAAGATCCACAGGTATGATGTACGGTGAGACGTCGCTTTCGCTGTCCTCGACCGCAACTGATAGGACATCGCCTTCACAAAGCTCATAGCGGACGGTACGAAATTCACCGTTTACAAGAATCCCGCCGTCGCTGAATTTCAATTTTTTCAGCATTGAGGACGAAAAGCCAAGCTCTCCCCGAAGAAGACTGCGTATAGTTTTTCCGGATTCCCGAGAGGTAATTCTAATGTCCATCAAGCTTTCTCCTCACAAAAGAGACAAATGAAAGAGCAA
>CAYVUJ010000036.1:0-9121 GCA_964454825.1 uncultured Lachnospiraceae bacterium
TTACGCCGATCTTACCATAGGTGGTGTTAGCCTCAGCGAAGCCGTAGTCGATGTCAGCGCGCAGTGTCTGAAGCGGGATAGTACCCTCATGATAGTGCTCGCTGCGAGCGATCTCGGCGCCGCCGAGACGGCCGCTGACCTGAATCTTGATACCCTTCACGCCAAGGCGCATGGTGCGTCCGATGGACAGCTTCATTGCGCGGCGGAAGGAAATACGGCGCTCGAGCTGGCTTGCGATGCTCTCAGCGACGAGCTGTGCGTCGGTGTCGACATTCTTGATCTCGACGACATTGACGGACACTGCAGTGCCGAGCATTGCCTCAAGCTCAGCGCGGAGCTTGTCGATCTCGGAGCCGTTTCTTCCGATCACAAGACCGGGCTTTGCGCAGTGGATGAACACGCGGACGTGCTCGCGGCTGTCGCGCTCGATCTCGATCTTCGGTACGCCTGCGGCGTAGAGCTTCTCTTTAAGGAACTTTCTGACCTTGTAGTCCGAAACGAGGGTATCGCCGAACTTCTCGTCAGGCGCGTACCAGCGGGAGTCCCAATTCTTAATTACGCCTACACGCAGACCGTGGGGATTAACTTTCTGTCCCATTTTTCAGCCTCCTCCCTCATTCTTTCTCTTTCACCGCGAGGGTGATGTGACTCGTTCTCTTAAGGATCCGGTCTGCGCTTCCCTTACCGCGCGGCATGATTCTTTTCAGAGTCGGGCCGGAGGTGACGAAGCACTCGGATACGTAGAGGTTCTCGCGGTTCATCTGGAAATTGTTTTCAGCATCCGCGACCGTGCGGTCGAGGAGCTTGATCAAATGCTCGCTTGCAGCCTTGGGCGTATTGCGGAGAATAGCCCTTGCGGTTGCGGCATCCTTACCTCTGATAAGGTCCAGCACGATAGAGACCTTACGGGGGGAGATGCGAACGAACTTGAGATATGCTTTAGCTTCCATTTCATTCTCCTCCTATGATCACTTACCGTTATTGGAAGTCTTGGACCCTGCGTGACCCTTGAAGGTACGCGTAGGAGCAAACTCGCCGAGCTTGTGGCCGACCATGTCCTCGGTAACATACACCGGGATATGCTTGCGGCCGTCGTGTACGGCGATGGTGTGGCCGACAAACTCCGGGAAAATGGTGGATGCTCTCGACCATGTCTTGACTACCTTCTTTTCGCCTGCCGCATTCATTGCCTCGATGCGGTTGAAGAGCTTCTCTTCGACGAAGATCGGTTTCTTTAAGCTTCTGCTCATTTATCGTGCCTCCTTCCTTACTTCGCGTTTCTGTGCTTGACGATGAACTTCTCGGTTCTCGCCTTCTTGTTGCGCGTCTTATAACCCAGAGCAGGCTTGCCCCACGGGGTAACAGGTGCCGGACGTCCGATCGGGGAGCGTCCCTCACCACCACCGTGCGGGTGGTCGCAGGGGTTCATGACGGAACCGCGAACAGTAGGACGGATGCCGCGATGTCTGGTCTTACCGGCCTTACCGATCTTGACAGTGTCATGCTCGACATTGCCGACCTGACCGATCGTTGCCTTGCAGTCCGTGCGGACATAGCGAACCTCACCGGAGGGCAGACGCACCTGCGCCATGTCGCCTTCCTTGTTCATAAGCTGAGCGACGACGCCGGCACTGCGGACGAGCTGAGCACCTCTTCCGGGGTAAAGCTCAATGTTGTGGATCAGAGTACCGACCGGGATGTTTGCGATCGGAAGAGTGTTTCCGGGCTTGATATCCGCGTCGGTTCCGGTGTAGAGGACGTCGCCGTCAGTCACACCGAGAGGAGCAACGATGTAGCTCTTCTTGCCCGCATCGTCCTGAAGCAGAGCGATGTAAGCGGAGCGGTTGGGGTCGTACTCGATACCGACGACAGTTGCCTTTTTGTTCTCAAGGCGCTTGAAGTCGATGATACGGTACTTCTGTCTGTTACCACCGCCGTGATGACGGACGGTGATACGACCGTAGTTGTTACGTCCGGCATGCTTCTTCTTGGTTACGACGAGGCTCTTTTCGGGAGAAAACTTGGTAATCTCCTCGAAAGTAGGCACGGTCATGCCGCGTCGGCCGTTTGTTGTTGGCTTATACTTAATAGTAGGCATTTACTCGCACCTCCTTTTAGTTAAGTCCCTCAAAGAACTCGATCGTCTTGGAGTCGGCGGTCAGAGTGACTATCGCCTTCTTCCATGCAGCGGTGTATCCCTCGCTGTAACGGAGTCTCTTGGGCTTTCTCTTCATATTCATAGTGTTGACATCGGAGACCTTCACACCAAACAGCTCCTCGACCGCCTTTGCGATCTCAGGCTTGGTGGCGTCCTTTGCAACCTTGAATACATAACGCTTGTCTGCGATCATGTCCATCGACTTCTCGGTGATGATCGGCTTAAGAATGATATCCTGTGCGAATTTCATTACGCATATACCTCCTCGATCTTTTCGACCGCGCCCTTCGCAGCTACGAGGGAATCGGCGTTGAGGATATCGTAGACGTTGAGGGTGTTCGCCAGAGCGACCTTAACGCCCGGGATGTTTGCAAGGCTCTTCTGTGTCTTCTCATCCTTCTCAGGGAGAACGACCAGCGCCTTCTTTGCTGCACCGATATCGGCGAGCATTTTCACCATGGTCTTTGTCTTGAACTCGGTAGCGGCGATTGCATCGACAACGATCATCTCACTTGCAGCCACCTTGGAGGACAGAGCGCTGAACATTGCGATTCTCTTGACCTTCTTGTTAAGAGCGACCTTGTAAAGACGGGGCTTCGGGCCAAGCGCCACGCCGCCGTGCGTCCACTGAGGAGCGCGGGTGGAACCCTGACGGGCACGGCCGGACCCCTTCTGTCTCCAGGGCTTTCTGCCGCCGCCGGACACCTCTGTACGGGTCAGAGTAGACTGAGTACCCTGTCTCTGATTGGAAAGATAAGCTCTGACTGCCGAGTGAAGGACGGGAGCGTTTACCTCGGCACCAAAGACCTTGTCGGAGAGAGTCATCGCACCGACCTCTTTGCCTGCCATATTTACAACTTTAATTTCCGGCATTGTTCGTTCCCTCCTTATGCTTTGACGGCGTCACGAATGAACACCACGCCGCCCTTTGCGCCCGGGACTGCACCCTTAACGGCGATAAGGTTCTTCTCGGCGTCCACCTTGACTACCTCAAGATTAAGAACAGTGACCTGCTCGTTACCGTACTGTCCTGCCATCTTCTTGTTCTTGAAGACACGGGACGGGGACGAGTTCGCGCCCATAGAGCCGACCTCGCGGTGAACGGGACCGGTACCGTGAGTCATTTTAAGAACATGTGCGTTCCATCTCTTGACAACACCGCTGTAACCGTGGCCCTTCGTGATGCCGGTAATGTCGACCTTTTCGCCTGCGGCGAAGGTATCGGCGGCCACCACGTCACCGAGGTTGAGCGCTGCGCAGTCCTCAAGACGGAACTCCTTCAGATGCTTCTTCGCAGAAACACCTGCTTTTTTGAAAAGCCCTGCAGCGGGCTTGTTGACCTGCTTCTCCTTCGCATCCTCAAATGCGAGCTGTACCGCTTCGTAGCCGTCGTTCTCGGCGGTCTTCTTCTGCGTTACGTAGCAGGGGCCGGCCTCGATCACCGTAACGGGGATCACGAGTCCGTTTTCGTCGAAGATCTGGGTCATACCCAGCTTCTTTCCGATGATACCTTTCTTCATCGTGTTTTCCTCCTGTAAAGGTTATTGGTCGGATCGCCTTTATTTTTCGGGAGCCGCCCGAACGTCCGACTTGACCTTTCCGTCATCAAGCATTTCTGCTCTGTGCGGCGGAATGATATGGCTGTGCGTGCATCACACGCGGGGATTTTGCCTGCGGAGTGCTCCGAATTACTTCAGATCGATCTCAACGCCGGCGGGCAGTTCAACGTTCACAAGGGCGTCAACGAGCTGCTTCGAGGGCTTCTTGATCTCGACGAGGCGAGTATGAGTGCGCTGCTCGAACTGCTCACGGCTGTCCTTGTACTTGTGTACTGCACGAAGGATAGTGATAACTTCCTTCTTGGTGGGAAGCAGGATGGGTCCGGAGACCTCAGCGCCGTTACGCTTTGCGATCTCGACAATCTTAGCGGCTGCGGCGTCCGCAAGAGTGTGCTCATAGCTCTTCAGGCGGATCCTGATCTTCTCATTTACTGCCATTTGGGTTTCCTCCTTAGTAGTGTTTACGCCGGGCCGGTATGACACGGCTTTTCCGTTTGGCGAGGAGAGAACACGCGCCCGGGTGTTCCCCGAGACCCCCAAACAACACGGACTCCGCGTTGGGTCAAAACGCAGACCCCGAAAGGGGTACACGACGATCACACGCTCTGCTTCGGATACAGCATACATCCTGTTGCAAACGCGCATCTTCGCCCGATCATCGGACATACTCCGCGGAAATTCCCCCGTGAGGGCAGCCTCAGCGAGCAACCTTCCGCATCATCGCACACCAAACAGTGTTATTTTACCATATTTATAAGCAATTTGCAAGTTTTTTTCAATATACGGTTCGATTATTTTTGAATGAATTTTCACAGTTTTCCCGCTGTTTTAGTGTGCAATTTGCACATACGCGGTACAGACATGTAAAAAACAACGTCCGACACAGCCATATACGGAAGAAAAAATTACCGTTTCTCTTGCGAATACGGGCAATTTGTGGTATTATATAAAGGTATATGTAAATTTACTCCGTTAAGGAAGGCAATAATATAATGAAGAAAACGACAGAAAATCTCCCCGCCGAGTTCAAGGCAATCTCCGGTATCGTCGCCGCGCTCACCGCATTGTCCGTTGCCGCCGCCCTTTTCGGCGCTGTTCTTTACTACACAGCTCTTATGAATAATTTTGATACAGCGATCGGTCACTTCTCCTCCGGGGGCGTCGTGACCGGATTTATCGCATGCCTTGCCGTCTCAGCCATCCTTGCGATCGCATCCGGAGCGATCATGACCCGGCGAACGGCTATCACCGGAAGCGGTTCGTACTCGACGCCTGTCGTCGGTTCGTTCGTTGTACTCGGAGGACTTCTCGCGGCAAGCGCTGTCCTTAAGCTCCGCGAGATTCTCCCGACATTTGCTGACAGCGTCTTTGCAAAGAACAGCGTTATGGCGCTTGTCAAGGAGAACATTATCGCGCTCGCCGCTCCGCTGTTTGCCCTCGTCGCCGCGGCATACTTCATCATGATAAGCGGAGGCAAGAAGGTCGAGCGCGCGCGCGCGGTGCTCTCCATCCCCACCGTTATCTGGGTGCTTCTGAGCACATTATCGGTGTACTTCGAATCGGGACGCCCGATCAACTCGCCGATAAAGGCAATTCTGCTGACGCTCTCAATGATCAACATGCTGTTCATCACCGAGGACGCACGTTTTCTGATTCGCACTCAGAAGGCGCCTCTGTACCGTGCCATCTGCATGCTGTGCGTATGCTTCGGGCTCGTCTTTGCGATCCCGGATCTTGCAGTCAGCATACTCTCCTCGGCAGGGGTATCCTCGTCCGCAATATTCAGCTCGCCCGACGGCATCTTCTCGGCGATGAACTTCGATCTGCTGAACAGCGCTGTTTCCGCGATGATACCGGTATGCGCCGCCGCGCGTCTACTCACATTCAACTCCTGCTGCGGCGAATACATTAAGCCAAAGCACGAAAAGCAAAAGGCGGCGTGTGCAGCGGCGGACACCGCGGACGCCTCGCCGACAGATACCTCGTCGCAGGCCTGAGCCGCAATCTGACGCCGATCCGCGGCGTGATCTATGACTTAAAGAACAAGGATTTGACCACTATAATGAACAGAAACAGACAGAAAAAAGCATTTCTTCCACTCGCCCGCGCACTCGGTCGAACGTTCGCCTCGTGCATGGTGCTCGCCTTTGCGCTCACGGTGAGCGTGTTTGCCCTCCCCGTAATGCAGGAGAATATATATGTCTACGACGAGGCGGATGTGATTCCGGACGAGACGGAAGCCGACATCAACGCCCGCGCAAAGGCGATCTTTGCCCTGACCGGTGCGAAAATCGAGACTGTGTGCCTCAAAAACACTGGCGACAAGACAACAAGCGAATATGCGATCGACCTTTTTTCCGAATGGAAGCTCGGCACATCGGATAAAAACAACGGCATTCTGATCCTGCTCTCGATCGAGGGAAATGACTACTGGACCATTCAGGGAGCGGGGCTGAAATCCACTCTCACCGACGCGGATCTCCAGAAGATCAACAACGAATATCTCGAGCCGGATTTCGCCGCAAAAAAGTACAGCGACGGTGTGAAAAAGACCTTTGACGCGCTTCTCGGCAAGCTCGAGGCGATCTACTCTGTCGATGCGTCCTTGTGGGACCCGAACGCCCCCGCGCAGGCTGTCTCGACACCTGTCAGCAGTAATGCCTCCGAACAAAACGAGCAGAGCTCCGGCTTTTCGATCGGATCTTTTTTCCGTATCATGCTCATAGTCATACTCATCGTCGCCGGAGTCATCACGGCGATGACTGTGTTTGCATTCATCCGCCGTCCCCGCTATGTGGGCACAGGCGGTTCAAAGCGCCGTCACTTTAACACCGAGCGCGGTGCGTATGTCAGCACGCCGTCACGAAGCGATCTTGAGCGCGTGCGCACGCGTCGTTCCTCCACATCCAATACGCAGAACAGCGCATATGGTGCCAGGGGCGGCGCACATAGGACGCAGGGGGGCACACGCTCGCCTCAGGGAAGCCGGACAGGCGCACCAGGTCAGAGTCCTCTCCGAGGCGTTCAGAGACACGGCGCAAGCACCCGAGACTTTAATCAGTATCCGTACGACAGCCGCTCCGCAGACGGCCGTCAGGCTCAGCAGCGCATCCGTCCGGCCCAGTCCAACGGCTCTCAAGAGCGCCGACACGAGCACCCGACGGTGTACCCGGCGCGGCCGCCGTACATCGATCGGAACAACGTCCAGGGCAATCGCGGCACGTCCTCCGACAGAAACGGCGGTAAAAAATGACGGCACTGAGCATATCCTCGCTCTCCTACAAGATCGGAGCAGCGACCATACTCGACGGTGTCTCCTTCTCCCTTGACGCGAGCGATCGGCTCGGAATCGTGGGTGCGAACGGAGCCGGAAAATCAACGCTGCTTCACATGATCACAGGCTCACTCACACCCACCGACGGCTCCGTGTTCATCGCAAAGCAGACGACGCTGGGCTATCTCGAACAGAACGCAGAATCGGACATGTCCGGAGACGCGGGTGAGCTTTCGGTGATAGAGAAAATGTATGAGGCGTTCGGCAGTCTTGTGCGCGATGAGGCGCGGCTCACCGAGCTCGAGGGTGCTCTCGCCGCCGCAAGCGGCGAGGAGCTCAATCGCCTGACGGCAGAGTTCTCCGCGCTCAACACGCGCTTTATCGACGCGGGCGGGCTGTATTTTCGCTCAAAGTGCCGGAGCTTTCTTGTACATCTCGGTTTCGGCGAGGAGAGCCATTCCCTGCCCGTTTCCTCCCTCTCGGGCGGACAGCGCACCAGGCTGATGCTCGCATGCCTTCTCGCACGTGAGCCCGACATTCTCATACTCGACGAGCCGACAAACCACCTCGACACCCAAACGATGGCGTGGCTGGAGACGCACCTGTCATCGTATTCGAAAACGCTGATCGTGGTTAGCCACGACCGGTATTTCCTCGACCGCGTGACGAATCGCACACTCGACATCGAGAATCACCGTGCCGAGTTTTACAAGTGCCCGTACTCGGAGTACGTCGTGCTCAAAAAGGCGCGCCGTGCGGAGCTCGAGAAGCGCTATGAGCTCCAGCAGAAGGAGATCGCGCATCAGGAGGCGGTGATTGCGACACAGCGCCAATTCAACCGCGAGCGCAACATCAAGATGGCAGAAAGCCGGCTCAAGGCACTCGACCGCATGGAGAAGATAGAGCGCCCGGAGGAGGGGCCGAGGGCGATCAGCTTTTCCTTCCATGCCGGTATCGAGAGTGGAAACGATGTACTCTCCGTGCGCGACCTTTCTATGGGCTTTGGCAATCGCACGCTCTTCTCAGGGCTGTCATTTGAAGTGAAGAAGCGCGAACGCATCTTCATTGCCGGACCGAACGGATGCGGCAAATCGACGCTGATAAAGCTGATCAGCGGAATAATGTCGCCCATACGCGGCCGCATCGACTTCGGGTACAACGTAGAGCTTGGCTACTACGACCAGGAAAACCAGAATCTCACCGCAACCAAGACCGTGCTCTCCGAGCTTTGGGACACATATCCGTCTTTCACTGAACAAAAAATACGCGGTGCGCTGGCGGCCTTTCGCTTCCGCGGCGAGGATGTGGGCAAGAGTGTCTCTGTCCTCTCAGGCGGCGAGCGGGCACGGCTGACATTTACCAAGCTGATCCTCGACGAGATGAATCTGCTCATCCTCGACGAGCCGACAAACCACCTCGACATCGCCTCGCGCGAGGCTCTCGAGGACGCGCTCGTGGGTTACGACGGCACGCTCATCGCTGTGAGCCACGACCGATACTTTATTGACAAGCTTGCGACGCGCATCATCACAATCGAGCCTAACGGTGTGAGCGATTTCCGTGGCACGTACACGGAGTACGAAAGCAAGAGAAATGGCACAGCGGCGGCCGCAGCGCCCAACGACAAGGACGGATCCACCGACGGTAAGGTGAAATCCGGCAAGGAGAGCTATCTCGAGGGGAAACGAAACGCGGCGGACGAGCGCAAGCGTAAGAAGCACGAGGAGGCTGTCCGGCGCGAGATCGCCGAGCTCGAGGAGGAGCTCGTGACGGTCACAGACGAGCTCTTCGGGGAGGCAGCATACGACTATCACCGCGCCGCTGAGCTCGAGGATAGGCGTATCTACATCGAGGATCGTCTCATGACGTTGTACGAGGAGGAGGAGAGCTTCGAGAGAAAAGACTGAGCGTCTTGGGCATCCGCACCCGAGGATTTGTATCCGACGGATGCCGTCACGTCAATCTTTTGTATGCTCCACCACCTAAGCCAACAACACTAAAAAGCACCGGGCCAAAGACCCGGTGCTTTTAATTTATATTCGTTTATCAGGATACACGCGCGCTTATCTCGTCTGTGCCTGCGTCTTAAGTGTGACGTCGTGGTATCCGCCCTCGACGATAGAGTTCGCG